>CAIWXH010000784.1 GCA_903916565.1 uncultured Oscillochloris sp.
AATGCGGCCTATAACCAGATAGCGAACGTAGCGCCTGATGCCTTCGGGCCAGGGCGTAGGGGCTGTGTAGTGCAGCCCGGCAGGATTGCCCTGCTGAACCGGAAGCAAGCGTCATAAAACGCTAGGCTTTTGGATACTATGTGATTGTCACCATTGAGGATGGGCGGGAGACGGCGCGTGAGATTCGGGCCAAGTCGGCCTGTCACGGCCATGACCACGCTGGGGCGACGCCGGATCATCACGATGATGTCCATCACGATGCGCTGCTGTCCACGATTGCCGACTGCCAGATGCTGGTCGCTGGCGGGATGGGCGCGGGGATGGACACGCGGCTGCGCGGCGGCGGCATCACGCCCGTGCGTACCCGCACCCTGGCGATTGACACCGCCGTTGCCGACTACCTCAGTGGGCACCTGACCGACCACGTTGAGCTTGTTCACTGATTAGGGTCGCTGCATGAAGCGCATGGAAATGCCACACAGCGGTTGGGACGACGCGGCCACGCCCGCTGAGGGGCGCTGGTCGGCGGTGCTGCTCGGTCTCGTCGCCGGCCTGCTCCTGGGTGCCAGCCTGATGCCCGGCGTCTCGCTGGAGCGCACGCTCTATCTGGCCCTGCACGGGGTCTGCGCCCAGACCCACAATCTGATCTCCGGCGGCATCCAACTGCCGCTCTGCGCGCGCGACAGCGGCATGTATCTGAGCGAGTTGGTCACGCTGGGGGTGGTCGCGGCGCGTGGGCGTTGGCGTGCAGGCCGGCTGCCGCCCCTCCCGATCAGCCTAGTCATCGTGGGCCTGTTTCTGCTGATGGTCGCCGACGGCCTGAACTCCACGGTTGCCGAGCTGGGGATGGCCACGGCCTACGCGCCGCGCACCGACCTGCGGCTACTCACCGGGATGGGCGCAGGCATCGGGCTGGCCTTGGCGGTACTGCTGGTGCTGAACACCGCCCTGCGCCGTGATGTGGAGGCGACGGTGGGCAGCCTGGGTGGGTGGCGCGACCTGGGCCTCGTGCTGGCCGTCAACGCGGGGATCGTGATCGCCCTGGCCGCCGACTCGCCGTTGCTGTCCATCCCGCTGGCCCTGCTGGTGACGGTCGGGGTGGTCGGCAACCTCGCCGTGGTCATGCTGCTCTTTCCGAGTCTCGTCCTCGGCCTGCGCGGGCGTGTCACCCGCATGAGTCAGCTCGCCCACCCGGCGGTGATCGGCCTCGTCCTGGCCTTGACATTTGTGCTTGCCCTGGCCCGCTATCGGATCTGGATGGAGCTTGGCGGCTACCTGCCGCTGCCCATGGTGCCGTAGCCACGGTCCCAGGTGCCCGGTAGGTGCTACGGTGTCGGCAAGCCGTGGCCTGCCGCCGCGCTGCCAGCCGGTTCTCCGGGGCAGAGGATAAGCACTGCGCGCGCCAGGGCGGGGCCGCAATTCTCCCAGCTGTGTGGCAGCGTGGACTCGAAGAGCAGGCTGTCGCCGGGTTCCAGCAGGTAGCGCTGTCCATCCACGGTATAGCCGATCTGCCCCTCCAGACCGAAGACGAACTCCTGGCCGGGGTGGATGATCGGCTGCGGCCCGCTCCCAGCGCCGGGGTCAAGCGTGAGCAGCAGCGGCTCGATGCGGCGCTGGGCCATGCCGATGCCCAAGTCGGCCAGCGCGCCGTGGGGGAAGCGCGTCGGCTGGTGCTGATCCGCTTTCAGGAAGACCACGCGGCTGCGGGGAGTCTCTGGGGTGAAAAAGGCGGTGATGGGCAGCCGAAGGGCCACGGCGATCTGCTGGAGCGTGCTGACGCTCGGCGAGGTGCGGCCATTTTCGATCAGGCTGAGCGTATTGACCGCCAGGCCGCTCGCCTCAGCCAGCGCCCGAATCGAGAGCTGTCGCTCTTCGCGCAGAGCGCGCAGCCGCCCGCCCACATCCACCGCGTTGCCAGCGGCGGTCTCGCGGGCCGCAGGCGCGGGCCGTGCGTCCGCACGGGAGGCCGGAGCCGTCGTCTTTGCCATTGCCGTCATGCTCCCAGCGTGCCAGCCTCGGTCATGCCGCCAACGCATCTCGGTGCTCCGCGCACCGAGCGCGGTACGACGCCTATTATACGGGTTGCCTCACGACAATCCGCCATGGCCCACATCCGTAACCATAGGTGCCATCCCGGCATCAAAGGGAAGGGGGATCTGATGCGTGCACCATGATGAATGGTTGCGAACCCGGTGATCCTGGCCGTACGCATCAGGCACCTCCCATCGCACACCGTATCGGAAGGAGCGCGTAATGCCGCCCCACATGATCGAACGCCTGCTGACGGAAGCGCATGGCGAGGGCGCAGAATGACGAAGGGACGCCTAGAAGCCTTCAGCGACGGGGTGATCGCCATCATCATCACGATTATGGTGCTTGAGCTGAAGGTACCCCACGAGACCAACCTAGCGGCGCTGCTGCCGCTCGCCCCCGTTTTCCTGAGCTACGCGCTGAGCTTTACCTTCTGCGGCATCTACTGGAACAACCATCATCACCTGCTCCAGGCGGTCAAGCGCGTCGATGGACGGGTGCTGTGGGCCAACATGCACTTGCTCTTCTGGCTCTCGCTCATCCCCTTTGCGACAGGCTGGATGGGCGAGAACGCTTTTAGCGCGTGGCCGGTCGCGCTGTATGGGATTGTCCTGCTGCTGGCCGCAATCGCCTATCTTGGACTCACCCGCATCCTCATCGCGCTCCACGGCAGGGATTCAGTCCTTGCCACCGCGCTTGGCCGTGACCGTAAAGGGCTGCTCTCGCTGGCGCTGTATCTGGCGGCGATCTGCCTGGCCTTTGTGCACACATGGCTTGCGTGCGGGCTGTATGTCATGGTTGCGGTGATGTGGTGCATCCCCGACCAGCGGATTGAGCGCACCCTGACGCGGTCGCGGTGACGCCTCGCCCTGGCAGCTATAGCAATCCTATAGCGGTTGTGAAGCACCGTGCCCGTCCAAAACGCCCGCCCGGTGGCGGAAGCCATGCGAAGGCCGCCTGCGCGGCCTGGATAGCCTGCGAAGGCAGGCTTCGCAGCTACAAGAGCCGGGGACGTTAGTCCCCCGGATTCAACAACCTGGGTAGGACTGCTATAGCGGGTGCCCCGATGGATTCAGACCGACCATCGTTTGCCCCTACGACAAGGTCTCAGGTGCGCGGTAGCAGGTTTCAGGCCGAACGCATCCGTACGCCCTGCGCGTGCCCAAACGGGAACGCATCCGCGAACCTTGTCTACGGCACCAGATCGTCACGATCACGGCGTCAGCTCGGACGCTGAAGCCGTAATCATTCGCTGTCTGCCACTGTCAAGCGGGGTGAACGTGCCACGGTGCGTGACGGCGGCAAACGTCTCGGTCATGCGCTCGCGGTGGTGCAGCGTCCCGCTTGTCACGAGGTCGGCGCTGTTCAAGGCGGTGATGCGCCCGATGCCCCCCGCGATCATGCCGGTGCGCGGCGGGGCGGCGCTGATCGACGTGCCGTTTCGCGTCGTGTGCGGCGCTGAGATTGGCCCCGGCGGGGCGAAGCCGATGCCCGCCGCAAAGATGCTGGGGTAGCTCGGGTTCTGATAGGTGGCCGGCCAGGCATCCGGGCGCTCGCGCAAGGTCGCGTAATTCAGCCCGTAGACCGCATCCACCTGCACGAAACCCGCCGGGGTGACCACCTTGGCGGAGACATCGCTGCCATCGTGGCCGATATACGTGATGGGCTGGCCCGTAAATTGCGGGATGAGCATCGCGAAGTCATAGGCGGTCTCGCCCATGTCGCCAGCGTAGTTCTCCCAATGGATCGTTTTGTCGTCAACCGCATGCGCCAGTTCATCTGGTAACGCCGTTCTGCACGTCTTCCCGTGAATCTCCACAGGATCTCCACGGGTCCCTGCTATGGTGTGAAGGTGAGCAATCGCTCACGAGATTTCGGCGATTCCGCTTGAAGGAGTATGCGATGCGACGCGCACTGATCATGACATCTCTGGCGCTGGGGCTGGCCCTAAGTGCCTGTACCGCCCCGGTGAGTACGACGGCACCCACGGTGCCAAGCACGCCGGTGGCGCTTGCCACGCCCGTGGCGCTTGCCACAAGCCCGCAGGTTGCCACGCCGGTGGCGCTTGCCACGAGCCAGCAGGTTGTCCCGGCAACGCAGGGCACAGGCATGGGCCAGGGCAACCAGGGCACAGGCATGGGCCAGGGCAACCAGGGCACAGGCATGGGCCAGGGCAACCAGGGCCAACCAATCACCGCGACAACGGTTCTCCCGGCCAACCTGCCGGAGACGCCTTGCCGTATGTGTGAACCCGACCTGAGCCAGTATCGCGGCCCGCTGACCACGACCGAGATCGACGGCCTGCTGCTGGCCCTGAACGACGAGTACCACGCCTGGGCGGTGTACCAGCAGGTTAGTACCGACTTCGGCGCGGTGCGGCCCTTCGACAACATCATTGCATCTGAGGTAACGCACATCACGCGCCTGGAGACTCTGTTCACCACCTACGGGGTGCCGCTGCCCGCGCCCAATCCCTGGGTCGGCCAGGCACCGCGCTTCGCGAGCGTAAGCGCGGCATGTACCGGCGGCGTCGATGCCGAGATCGTCAACGTGAACCTCTACACCCGCCTGATGGACAGCACCGCCCGCGCCGACATCCTCCTGGTGTACCAGCAACTCCAGGCGGCATCGCGCGACAGCCACCTCCCCGCCTTCCAGCGCTGCGCCTAAGCCGAGGTTGCAGGTACCGGGTTTCAGGTATCAGATCGAGCGCGATGGTGGCGCGTGGGCGGCAAAGGCACCACGCGCCACCATCAGCAGTCAGCACACGCCGTACCACCCTCAGTCAATGGGGACAGGGGGCATGGGCATCGTGGGTGCTGGCCGTGCGCGGAGCCGGTGCAGCCCCGCGAGCAGCAGGGCGAGCCCAACGATCTGGGTGGCGCGCACGCCGTCGGCGATGGTGAACGAGTCGGCCCGCAGCGCCTCGATCAGCAGCAGGCTCAGCCCGTGGAGCGCCAGGAAGCGTGCGGCGAGACGCCCCGGTGCCAGCGGGCGGTCGTCACTGGCGAAATACTCCGCAGCGCTGAGCAGCGCGCCAATCAGCAGCGCGGCGAGCGTGCCGTAGAGCTGGGTCGGGTGGCGCACGGCGCCGAAGAGCGGCACGCCCCAGGGCAGCGTCGTCGGCAGCCCAAACGCCTCACCGCTAAGCAGCAGCCCGACGCCGCCGACAGCCAGCGCCAGCGGCAGGCTCAGCGCCGCGACATCGGCCAGCGCCCAGGGGTTGGCACCGCGCCGACGGCAGCAGCCCCAGCCGACGAGGGCACCACCCAGCAGCGCCCCCGGCCAGGCGAGGTCGGTCAACTGTGGCGCCAGAAACAGCTCCGGCGCTGGCCCGTAGCGGTCGAGGCTGAACAGCCCGGCCCACAGCCGCCCGCCGATGGCTGCGCCGAACAGCGCCGGGAGCGTACACTCCTTGGCGTGTACCGCCAGTGTCGTCCCGCCCCGGTGGCGTGCCACCTGCACGACGCGCCAAGCCCACAGATAGGCGGCGGCAAGCAGGAGCAGCCCGCCGCTGCTCAGGCGCAGCGGGCCAAGCGTGATTAGCGGGTACATCGTGACCTGTGGTGGTGGTTCGCATGCGATGTTCTACCAGAAACCATCGCGCACATGCTACTGCTCTGCCAGCAACTGCGCGACGGTGCCGGTGATCACGCTGTGGGACATAGGGCCTTTATAAATGGCGCGCACCACGCCACGCCGGTCGATGAAAAAGCTGGAGGGGAGGGTGCTGGCGAAGTAGGTCGCGTGAACTTGGCCGTTCGTGTCGAGGAGCGCCGGGACGTGCAGATCGTGGGCTTGGAGGAAGGCGGTCACGGTGGCCGCATCCTCGCCCGCCGTCACCGCAAGCACGGTGAAGCCCTGCGGCTGGTACTGTGCGAAGGCCGCCTGGATGGCGGGCATTTCGGCGCGACACGGGGGGCACCAGGTAGCCCAGAAGTTGATGAGCACGACCCGGCCCCGCAGATCGGCCAGGGCCACCGTGGCACCATCCGGGGTGTGCAGGGTGAAGGGCGGCGCTGGGTGGCTAATCTCCGGGGCGGGCGCAACGTCAATCGGCGCGGGGGCCGATGTCGCGCTAGTCAACGGTTGCACCCGCGTAACGCCAATGAAGAGTACTCCGCCAAAGAAGACCGCGAGCAGCAGCAGGTTCCCGGTTGAGCGGCGCAGGGCAGGCAAGGTGAGCATCAATCGTCCTGACGGGCCGCTAGGCAAGGTTTCAGGTGCGGGGTTTCAGGTGTCAGTCCGAGCGCAGCAGAAAGCCCTGCGTGTGCCGAAACCATACGGTATCCGCGAATCCTGGCTTAGCGCCGTGTGGCAGGCGTCTTCGCGCCGTTGGTACGGATGCCAAAGGGAAGATAGAGCGGGCAGACGCCGACCGCGCCGGTCAGCAGCAGAATGGCGCTCAGCACGCCAGCGATGATCTGGACGATGCCGCTCAGGACGCTAATGGCGAGGATGAGCAGCCCGACACCCAGCCCCAGTCGAATCGCCCGGTCGATCATGCCCTCGTTCATCAGGTTGGTCATTGGTGGTCTCCTTGTCGCGCAACCCATAGGCACCATTCTGGCACCGCTGGAGGTCTGATGCGGCAGATCGTGGGATGGTTACAGCGATCACCCATCCGGAGCTGAAACGAGTGTCCGCTTACGGGCGCTGCGCCTGGGTCGTGTTTTGCATGCGCGGGCCGAATCGCCTATGCTACGCGCTGTTCTAGATGAGTTAAGACAAGGTTCGTGGCTACGTTACCGTTTAGGTACGCACAGAACTTGCTGCTGCGCCCGGCCTGAAACCGGAAATCCGACACCTGCAACCTGGCTTACCCACCGCGCACACAACGCACCGCGAGCGCGCCGGTCTTATCGTTGTATAGCAGTCCTACACAGGGTATTGAATCCGGGGGGCTGAAGCCCCCGGCGCTTGGGTGACGACGCCTGCCTTCGCAGGCTGATGCAGGCCGCGCAGGCGGCCTTCGCACCCCGTAGCCCGTGGCTTCAGCCACCGGGCGG
>CAIWXH010000785.1 GCA_903916565.1 uncultured Oscillochloris sp.
CGTGTTTGCGCGTGGTGCCGTCCAGTTCGCCCGCTTCCCAGACCAGCGTGCGCGTCAGCCGGAGCAGACAATCCTTTTCTTGGGGGCTGATGCTCTCTTCGCAGTAGACCCCTGGCAAGATGCTGCCGAGCCACTTCACGAAGACGCTCTTGCCGATGCCTTGCGGCCCATCCAGCCCCAGCATGGCGTTCTGGTCACCGTCCAGCACGCGCCCCACGGCACCGCGCATCCAGCGCGTTAGGAAGGCTTCTGCTGCCCGTTGCGGCGGCTGATTGGGGCGGTGAATGTGGTCGTCGGCGTGGGTCTGGAGACAGGCCGCCAGGCGGCTGATGTGCGCCCCGCCGTCCCATGGCAGCGCCGCCAGCCCATCCCGAATCGGGGCGTGCGCGTGCTGTTTCGCTTGCAGCACGACCGCATCATCAAGGATGGCGATGGCCCCTAACTCGCGGTCGCGCACGTCCGAGCGCAACAGCGCACGGGTGATGTCGCTCATCAATTCGCCGTTGATCGCGATTTCGTCGGTTTCGGTGTTCAAGACGCAGTGGTAGCCAGCGTTCAGCAGCGCCTGGGCCAGCCGTGCCGTTGGGCCAAGGGGTGCTGCGGCGGGCGCTGCGTCGGGCTTCGGGCGGGGTGTAGGCCGCCGTCGCTGCCACCAGTGCGTGCAGTTCGTCAATGGTGTGGCCTGCTGCCAGCCAGTCGCTCACGTCGCCTTTTGGCAGCAGACCGGGCAGCGTCACCACTTTGAGGCTGGCGGCCACGCCGTGCAGACTGGCGGCGACGGTGTCGCCGTGGGTCGCGCCCGGCGCGTCGTTATCGGGCAGGATGACCACCTGGGCACCAGCGAGCGCCGCACTGTAGTCGCGCTTCCACTTGCCCGCCCCGCCCACGTTCGTGGTGGCGGTCAGGCCGTACAGGGTGAGTTGGTCGGCGTCTTTCTCCCCTTCCACGATGTAGATCGGCGCGCCAGCGGCGACGGCGGCCAGCACCTCGGGCAGCCGGTACAGCACCCGCGTCACGCCGGCCATTGACCAGCGCCAGTCGCCATTGCCATCGGGCACGCGCTGGCTAAAGTCTTTGGTGCGCCCGTCACGCCCCGGTTCGTGCCTGCACGCTTGGTAGACCAGCGTGCCGTCGGCGTCACAATAATCGTAGGTGGCGACTACTGGTGCCGCCCCCGCCCCTCCAACACCGCCACCCGCGCCTCCAGCGCCGCCACCCGCGCCAGCGGTGCCGCGTCGGTGCCGGTGGCAACCTGCTGCGCCCGCTCCATCGCCCAGCGGTTCCATTGCAGGTAGAACCGTGCGTCCAGGTAGTGCGCGTACGCCGCTGCGATCTGCCAGTGCGCCCACGTCCCGCCGTTGCGCCCTTCCCGCGTTTCGATGAAACTGTGAGCCTGGCTCACAGTTTCATCTGCGAACAGCGCAGCAAGCAGTTCTTGAGTCTGTTGCTGACGAACCCAAAACCGAGGTGCTTTGCTCGGCTCACTACCAGACGCTTGGTGCATGGCATTCAGGTTCCACATCCGTGCGTCTGGGTCGAAGGCAACGCCATTGCCCTGGTACTCGAACGTTATCATTGCACTAGTCATTGGTCGGTTCCTTCCGTTGCGCCAACTTGCTTCTGCTGGAGCCGCTTCTTCTTCACCAGATCCGCTGCGTCCTTCGCCAGTGCTGCTGCCAGTTCGGGGTGTTCCACCAGCAATGGCCCGAATGGTGGTGGCAGCATTCCCTTGCTGTAGCGCCAGCGAGTGCCTACCGGCAACGTTCCGTCGTACGCTTCGAGCGCCTTCCTGAACCGAGGAAGGTCATAGCCCTCCGGTTGTTTCTTTGCCATTACCCCTCGCTTTCCTCTTGTGGACTATTGTATTCCACCTATGGAAAAGTCAAGGCGTTTGCTTCTACCTATGGACAGTTGCGGCTTTCCATATATGGATTAAACTAGAACCTATGACGCTTGAAGCTGCTGGTGCCTATCTGCAACGTCTACGGGAAGAAGCTAGGATAACCCGTCACGCCATGGCAAAAAGGGCGGTTACTAGTGATTCTCAGATTATTAGAATAGAGCAAGGTCAAGAGACGCGATTTTCATTATTAGCGACGATTATCCGGATTGTAGAAGCTAATGCAGATGATGTTATTGATTTAATCTTATCTGAAAGCACGATAAAGGACGGAATTGAATGTGCAGAGCTTTGGATTGATAAACGCAAATCAAAGAAGAACGGAATAACAGCAATACACCCTGATGTGTCAAGGTTAATTGCCCGTATGGGCGATTACGAATTAGGCCGATGGGTCTTGATGGGTGAGCGTATGCTTGAAGAGCAGACGAAGCGGTAGGGGTGTGGGGCAACCAACGCTAGAAAGGCGCAGGAACCGAGATGCTAAGTGCCTACATTACGGCGGCCATGCACCGTGCGACCTATGAACTGCTACCAGACGACGAGGGCTTCGTCGGCGTCATCCCTGCTCTTCAGGGCGTGTTGGGGCGCGCCGAGACGCTGGAGGCGTGTCGGGAGGATCTTCAGAGTGCGCTGGAGGACTGGATTTGGCTTGGGCTACGCTTGGGCCACAGCATCCCGCCCCTTGATGGGATTGATCTGAGCCAGCCGCTTCAGACGTTAGAGGCGGCCTAATGCCACCATTTGGGCCAGTGAATCGGACACGCCTTGTGCGGGGGCTGCGTGCGCTCGGCTTGTGCGTGGCTTGCGTAGCTTGGGCTTTGCGGGGCCATTCCTAACCCGCACCAGGGCGATATTGGCGTCGGCCTGCTTGCCACGGTGCTGCGGCAGGCTGGCATCAGCCGCACAGAATGGGAAGCCGTGGAGGCATGATGCGCGGACAAAGCGGAACGCGGAAAGGAATAAACGATGACAACCGTTGAGGAAATCAAAACCGCCATTATTCACTTGTCTGAGGAGGAGTTTCGTGAACTACGGAGGTGGTACGAAGAACTGGAAGCCCAACAGTGGGATGACCAGATCTCGTCTGATGTTGCGGCTGGACGCCTAGACGCACTGGCTGATGCCGCCGTTCATGCCTTTCAGACGGGAAACACCACGGAACTATGAAGCATTTGGCGAGTCCTCAATTTTGGAAGTACTATGCGGATTTGCCCATCGCGATACAGCACCTTGCAGACA
>CAIWXH010000786.1 GCA_903916565.1 uncultured Oscillochloris sp.
TCGCCCGGTCAACTCCTCGGCGCGGCGCTGAAATGCCGCCTGCTGGCCCGCCTGGTCAATGGAATACTCCACCCCCCAGGCGAGCGCCCAATTGCGCGTATAGCCCTGCTCAAGCGCAAAGAGCTTGAAGGCAATCAGGGCTAGGCTATCGGTGCCAGAGCCCTCCAGGGCGTGAATATTGCCGCCCAGCGCCGAGGTCGTCGTCGTCCGGCGGATCGCCGTGAGCAGGCGCTGAATCTCGCTGCGGTCGCGGCTCTCCGGGGGCAGACGGCGCAGGAACAGGTCGTGAACCGCTTGGCCGTCAAGCGCGCCGCACGCCAGAATAAGGCCCAGCACCTTCATCAGCAGCGACTTCCCCGAGCCGAAGAAGCCGCTAATCCAGATGCCGGGGTCGCCCCCTTCGCGGCGGTGCGTGGCCTCCGCCCAGCCGTCGAACACCTGGCGCACATGCTGCTCCCACTGCGGCGTGACGATAAGGTTGTTCAGCTCATGGAGCATCTGCTGGGGGTTGCGGTCGGACACTTTCACCACCGGCTCGATGCGGTCGCGGATGTGGGTGGCGAAGGTCTCGATAATCTGCACTCAGACATCCTCTCCACGGTACATCAGCAACGGCTGCGGCGTGTGCGTCAGGAAGTGGTAGGCACGGCTCGTGTGGGGCACGCGGAAGCCCGGCACACACAAGACGATGGGGACAGGACGACCCGTGGCCGGATTATCGATACGCTGCTCGGCAAACTGCTCCATCACCGCCGTCGGGTTGGTGAGTGGATGCAGCGCGGCAAGCCCCTCAAGAAGAATCAGCGGGCGGAGGCCGGACGGGGTCGCCGCGAGCGCCTGCTGCATGGCGAACCGCAGGTCGTCTTGCCAGAGGGCGGCAATGTCGCCGGGAGCCGTCGTGGAAATTGCGGGGTCGGGGTTGGTAAGGGTCGCCTCGCGCCCCACCTCCTCACCGCGCAGCGCGTCGAGGGTCAAGCGCAGCAGGTCAATGCGGACGGGGTGCATCGAGGGAAGTACCGTAAACAGCTCATCGACAAAGCGGCGCACCTGCGGGTCGGCCGTAGGAGGGTAGACCAGATAGAGGTAGGGTCGCCCCGTGCTCTGCCCAAGACCATCGTAGGCGCTGAGGAGTCGCGTGCGGAGGAAGGCGAGCCGTGGTTCAAGGTGTTCCATCGTTCCCCGTCAGTACGTCATGCGCGGGTGGCAAGCGGAGTTCGGACGCGCTCCGGCGGCATAAGCCAGAGCCGCCAGTCGGGATGGTCGGCGAGGCGATCGCACGGGACACCCTCCTCGGCAAGGAGGCGGGCCAGGTGGCGGCCCGCGGACGCATCGACCGCCGGTTCGACGATCTGCCGGATCTGCCGACCCATCAGGAGTCCATAATCGCGGAGCGTGGTCAGCAGGTTCCCGGCAAGCTTCACCCGTGTCGCATAGCTCCAGTTCCCGACCTCGGCGTGTCGTGCGGCCACATCGGTGAGCAACGCGAGCGCATCGTCGCGACTGATCTGACGCTCGCCACTTCTCCAGCGCGGGACGATGCGATCCTGCACAAAATCGTAGAGCAGCGTCTCCTGGCGTGCGTGATGCATGAGCAGCAGCA
>CAIWXH010000787.1 GCA_903916565.1 uncultured Oscillochloris sp.
GCTTTGCGGCTTTGGGCAAGGTTCGTGGATGCTTTACAGTTTGGGCACGCGCATGGCTTGCTGCTGCGCTCGGCCTGAAACCTGAAACCCGGCACATGAAACCTTGTCTTTGCGCGAGATCTCCCCAGCCCTGGTGGATCATGGCGGTTGCAACGTCCGGTTGCCGCGCCAGGCCACACCCCCCAGCCCCCACTCCCCGAGCGGGAGAGGGGGAGTCGAACGCTTCCTGATGCCGAATCTCCCCTCTCCCCTTGAGGGAGAGGGGCCGGGGGTGAGGGGTAAAAGGCGACGTTGCAACCGCCATGCCTGGTGGATGCGACAAATACGGCATTAGCGCCCCGTGTGGTATACTCACCCCCAGTGTGTTCGTTTTTGGGCCAGCGCCCGCAGAGATTATCAGGAGTTGGATCAGCATGAGTATGAGAGGCCCGCGAATGGGTGGCGGCGGTGGCGGCGGTGGCGGCGGTGGTGGCGGTGGTGGCTTCGGCGGTGGTGGCGGTGGTGGCTTCGGCGGCGGTGGCGGCGGTGGCTTCGGCGGCGGTGGCGGCGGTGGCTTCGGTGCCGGTGGTGCCGGTGGCCGCATGCGCGGTCGCCGTCGCGAGTGCGAGTTCACCAAGCTTGGGATCGAACCCGACTACAAAGACATCAAGCGACTACAGAAGTATATTACCGCCCAGGGCAAGATTCTGCCCCGTCGCCGCACCGGCGTGACGGCCAAGATGCAGCGCCGCCTGTCGGTCGCGATCAAGCGGGCGCGCCACTTGGCCCTGCTGCCCGCTGCCCCCCAGCATACCCGAGGCTAGATGCTCGTCATGAGCGCCGCCCACGGCATACAAGTCTTTTATGGGGAGGTTGCGCCCTCCCCATCCCCCTTCTGCTATGTCACCCAATGAGGCCATGTCACGGCCCGCCCGCGTCAACCCCGAGGCGTGGACGAACGCCGTACGCGGCGCTTGGCTTAGCGGCGGCAGGCGCGTCACCGAGCCACGCTTGCGCGTCCTCACGACGGTCGCCCGCTACGCCGCCCCCTTCACTGCCGAGCAACTCTACACCGACATCCAGACCACTGGCGACGAACACCCTGGCCGCGCCACCGTCTACCGCACGCTTGAGCAACTGAGCAGCGCCGGTTGGCTCGCCCGCATCCACACGCAGGGCGGCGAGGTCGGCTATGCGCCGAGCTTCCCTGGGCACATGCACCACCTCGTTTGCACCAACTGCGGCATCGTGATCGCCTTCGAGGATTGCGCCCTCGACGAGTTGCTTGTGCGCCTTGCCGCCCAGACCAACTTCGCCATTGAAGGGCATCTTCTCCAGCTTTACGGGCGCTGCGCCGAGTGCCGCAAACGGTAACAAGCCCGCGCCTACAAAGGCCGAAGGACGAGCCACCAGTGGCTCGTCCTTCGGCCTTCGTCACGAGGACAAGGCTCACGGATGCTTTACAGTTTCGGCATACCCATGGCTTTCTGATGCGCTCTAACTGAAACCTGAAACCGGGCACCTGAAACCTTGCATCGCAGCAGCAGGGGCTAAATCGTCACCTCAAACGCGGCCAGCCGCTCGCGCAACAGGCTTTCGGCATTGAGCAGGCGGGCGCGCTCAAGCAGGTAGGCTAGGTCGAACGGCTGGCGTCGGATCACGCCAGCCGCATCCTCAGCGTCTTGCTTTCCATCAGCCGCATTCCGGTTCAGCAGCAGCTTGTGGGCCACGACATCCTCGGGCGAGACCACGGCCACGGGCGCACCTAGCAGCGACATACGCCGCAGATGCGCCTGCATCGGCGCGTCAAGCAGCAGCGGGTAGGTGCGTCCGTCGCGGCGCACGCTCAGATCGTCGAACAGCTCGATGCCCCGCCAGAGGATGCGCTGGCCGTCGAACTGCACCGCCTTGCCACTGCCCTGGAGCAGCTTCACCACGGTGGTCAGTTGACCCTTCGGCACCAGCAGATCAACATCCTGGATGGGGCGGCGGTTTCCGTAGAGATGGGCAGCGGCCCCGGCGAAGACGCCCCAGGAGAGCTCGGCACCATCGAGAAGACGCTGTACAACGGCAAGGTTCCCGGCAATAAGCGACATAGGTGGCTCCGGGTAAGGCGGAGATTAAGCGTAGGTGCAAGCGCAGCTAGTGGCTCATCCTAGCACCGGGACATTACCGCTGGCGGGCTGTCCACTCGGTATGGGTCAGCTCCATCTCGTAGAACTCAACCTGGGCCTCGTGGCGATTACGCTTGAAGAAGGGTGCCACATTGGCGTAGCGCGGCTCATCAATCAGCCGCACAGACGGATCGCTGCCCGCGCCGCGCCAGTCGCTCGCGATATAGCGAAAGCCCAGCCGCTCGTAGCAGCGCACGGCGCGCTGGTTGAAAGCCGCCACATCAAGGCGCATACACACAAAGCCGAGCGGCCCAAAGTAGTAGTCGAGGAACAGCAGCAGCGACTCGGTGCCAAGCCCTTGGCTGACATAGGGCTGCGACAGCGAGATGCCAAGGCGGGCGCGCGTGCGCGGCGGGTCAACCTCGCGCAGCGAGATGCGCCCAATCAGGCGGCGATGGCGATCCTCGACCGCCCAGGCATAGCGCTGGCTGTTCGACCCGCGCCCGACCAACTCATCGTACGAAAACGACTGATTGGGGGGGATATTCCAGAGCGAGCTAAACGGCTCCGTGTAGCGCGGCCACAGCTCTTGCGCCAGCGTATCGCCGCGATGCCATAGGCGCAACAACACCCGGTTCCCGTGGATCGTGCGGGCGCTCACGTCCTCATTCATCGGCACCTCACTCTTTCGGCAGCAGATAGTTCAGCGACATCCAACCCTCAAGCGCCACGCCGTTTACCTCGGCGCTGACCCGCAGCCAGGGAATGTTGCCCTCGACCCGTGGGCCAGCGAGCTTGTGGACAAGCGCACCATTGGGCACCACCGCAAGCACATTCGCCGCATCGGTCGCGCTAGGCTCGCGCCGCAGATTAAGCCCCGCCGCAATATTGACGATGTAGATTTGCTCGTGGCCGCCAAACAGTCGGCCAAGCCAGCCCAACGGGCCGCCGTCGCCGCTGGTGGGCAACTGGGGCAGCCCCGGCACATTACCAAGGCGCGGCAGTCCGCCGAACCTGTCGGCCAAGGCGTTGACGGCCAGGTAGCTGCCAAACGCCACGATCAGCATCAGCCCCACCATTACGAGCCAGCCCACCAGATTACGGGTCAGCGTGCTTCGCCGTAGGGTGTTGGCATGCACCCCCAGCGGCCCAGTGCGGCGGGCAGCAGCGCGTGGCGTTCCAACCGACTTGGGGGCGACGACCGGCGGCGGCGCGGGCGTGGGCAGCAGCGGCGGCGCGGGATCGACCAGCGTAGCAGCGCGTCGGGCTGCCGCCGCGCTAGGGCGCCCAGGCGCTGGCCCAAGGCGCTGGGTCGCCGCGCCCAAGTCGCGCCAGAGGCTATCGAGCGCCTCGCTAAAGGCCCGTGCATCGGGGAAGCGCTGCGCGGGATCGCGCGCCGTGGCCCGCGCCAGCAGCGCCTCGGCGGTCGGCAGATACAGACCAGGCCGCACCTGGCGCAACGGCGGAATGCGAACGGTCAGGTGGGCCAGGGCGGTGGCGCGGGCATCGGCACCGACGACGGGCCGCTCGCCCGTGATCAGCTCGAAGAGCAACAGGCCCAGCGCATAAACCGCCGTGGCCGTCGTCGCCGCCTGACCCTCGCTCAGCTCGGGGGCGCGATACTGGGCGATGTCGCCCAGCACCTCGGCGGCGGGCAGCAGCCAACTCTCCACCAGCTTGACCCGGCCTTCGTCAATCAACAGCACGTTGCTGCTGCTGATTGGCGGGTGGTACAGACCCACCGGCAGCTCGGGGCTGCGCTGGGCCTGGCACATGGTGATCGCACCAGTCACCTGCCGCAGATAGAGCAGCGCCTGTTCCACCGTCAGCAGGCCAAGCCCGTGTAGCGGGCGACCGGCGCAATGCTCGGTGACGACAAACGGTCGGTTGGCGACCTCGCCGCTGTCGAAAACTTCGAGCAACGCCTGGTGTGAGCGTCGCGCCATCTGCGCGACCTCGGCCACAAAGCGTGCCCGTGGACGATCCTGGCCGACGAGATCTTTTCGCAGCAGGTGCAGCAGCACACGGCGCTGCAAGCGGGTGTCGGTCGCGGCGTAGACCGTCGCCATGCGCGTCTCGCCGACCTGCTCGCTGACCTGATAGCGCCCGAAGAGCAGCGGTTGGGCCGATGGAGTTGCGGGAGCTTCGTTGGTCATCACTCTATGCGGGCCGCCTGCGGGCGGTTACCAACTCGTAGTGGCCTGGTTGCCACGGTAAGAACGTTATGTCAATAAAGTCAAGGCCACCGAGAGCGTGCGTCAGCGCTGCGCGGGTCAGGGCGCGACCAGGGAGCCAACGTGCCCACTCGTCGGGCACCTTGCTGAGTACCAAGGTGGCACCTGGACGAAGCACCCGCGCCATTTCAGCCAAGGCCAGCCGGGGGCGCGGAAAATATTCCAGCGCTTCGAGACACGTCACCAGATCGAAAGCCCGCCCAGCCCAAGGCAGGCGTCCCGCCTCGCCGATGTGCCAGCCAACCCTGGCACCAGGGCAGGCGGTCTGCGCCTTCTGCCGAGCCTCGTGCAACATCAGTGGTGCCAAATCGAGGGCCGCCACGTAGCCAACGAAGGCCGGGTCGGCAGCGAGCAGCAGGGGCACCCGCCCGGTCCCTGTGGCGATGTCGAGTACAGCGGGACGGGCGGTCGCGCCCACGGCCATAGCGAGCAGTGGCCGTAAGGTGGCATCGGCGGCAGCTTGGACAGGGGCGTGAACCGCGTCGTAGTGCCGCGCTCCAAGCTGGTAGACCAGCCGCACCGCCCACGGGCCGAGGTACGCGCCCTCGGCGAGCATAACTTGCCAGTAGAGCAGCGCCGCCACTGCGACCCCGCCCCCGAGCCAGCGTAGCGCTGGATGAATCATACGAAAAATTATAGCACGGAGCATCCTCTAGGGAGATTAGGCGGCAACGTCGCCCGCCGGGGGGCTGAAGCCCCCGGCTCTGGAGGTGCAAAGCCTGCCTTCGCAGGCTAGGTCAGGCCGCGCAGGTGGCCTTCGTCTACCATAGCCGGTAGCTTCAGCCACCGGGCGTGGGGCCACGTCACCACGAAAGAGGCGCTGAGGGTTAGTTGATTGCTACGCCTAGTGGAACATTCTCCTATCTAGAGCCGCTAGGGTGACGCTATGATCAATACAATCTCAGACAAGGTTCGTGGATGCTTTACCGTTTGGGCACGCGCAGCGCTTGCTGGTGCGCTCGGCCTGAAACCTGAAACCAGGCACCTGAAACCTTGTCTCACGAGGATAAGGAGCGTATATGTCTGTCCAGGAAGCCAAAGAAGCCATCGATTACGCGATTGGCTTGGCGTCGCTAGGTGCGGGGGTATCGTGTATCGTCAAGATTTGCAATCCGCTGCCAATCTCCGATATTCTCTCGCAAGTTGTGACCATGAAAATCATCTCTGATGATATAGCGTCTATCTATGGCTTCAAGTCGCTCCCAGGGCAAAAAAGATTTACTGGCAAGCTCGTAGGGGCAGGGGGCGGGGCGAAATTAGCCAGCGAAGCAGCCATGCTTGTCCCCTTCCTTGGGCTAGGTGCGAGCACCGCTGCTGCTTTCTCTATCCAGGTAACAGCAGGTATCGTATTCATCATCATCTTCGAGTTACTTCAGAAAGGTCGTATCCCTGAGGACTATATGAAGACGGCAAGTGCTAGTGACATCGCCATCCTCCTACGCCTAGCCGCTGCGGTGATCGGAGATATTTTGGGTGGTAAGGATCGCGTAGCGGCCATCAGCACCGCAGTCGGGAATTTCCAAACAGCCGTAGATGCCAATTTCCGACCCGCAGCGACGCGCTAAGGCGCGAGCGGGAGCCGCCAGCGTCAGGGCCGCAGTCAGGGCTGAGGCGCGGTTGAAGCCGTCATAGCAAGCCCGCCTACACAGGCTCGTAGAGCCCACGCAGGCGGGCTTCGTTTTCGTCACCAAGCGCCGGGCGCTTCAGCGCCCCAGGGCTGATGCAAAGTCGCCCGCCGGGGGACTAAAGTCCCCGGCTCTGTATCTGCGAAGCCTGCCTTCGCAGGCTCAGCAAGGCCGCGCAGGCAGGCGCGCAACAACCTCTGTCGGATTGCTATATGCTACAGTGTATCGGTGATGCCTGAGTCACGCTTGGCCGCTGGCCGCACGCCGGAGAACCCCCTTGAGCAATCCGCTGACCACACCTTCCACCGCGCAGCTACGCGCCCTGCTGCACGACCACTCCGGCTTTATCGCCAGCCGCCTGGCCGCCTTCGTTGGCCGCGCCCGCGAGTTGGCTGCGGCGCGGGCTGAGCTTGCGCTGCTTCAGCCGACGGGCGGCTACCTGATCATCAGCGGCGATCCGGGCCAGGGGAAGAGTAGCCTGCTCGCCCGGCTCATTCATGAGTATGGCCGCAACCAGACGGCGCATCACTTTGTTCCGCTGCGGCCCGGCCCCGACCACCAAGTCGGTATGCTGCAAGACCTACTCGCCCAGCTTATTCTCAAACACGGCCTGCCAGCGGTCTACGTTGCCACCACCAACCGCGCCGCGCTGCATGCGTATTTCGCCCAGGCGCTGCGCGCCCTTGCCACGCTGGGGCGCCGTGAGCTGATTATCATTGATGGCCTCGACCAACTCGCGACGGATGCTGACGGCGTGCGTGACCTCAGTTTTCTGCCGCTGGTGCCGCCGCCAGGGATCGTCTTTGTCCTCGGCACGCGCCCGCACGATACGTTGCACCCGCTGGAACTGCGGACACCGGCGACCACCTATTGGCTGTCGCCCCTCAGTCGCGCTGACTTCGACCTCGTGTTGCGCCACCGTCAGGTGGGCGACCTCGACCCGGCGCTGGTTGACCGCTTCTACGCGGCGATGGAGGGCAATGCGCTCTATCTCGATCTCATCGCCTGCGAGTTGGCCCGCCCCGATGTGCTGCCGCCCGACGAGCTGATTGCGCTGCTGTTCAACCAACCGGGGCAGCTTTTCGCGCTCAAGCTGAACCGCCTGCGCCGCCCTTGGTCGCGGTGGCGCACGCAGTTGCAGCCGCTGCTTGGCCTGTTGCTCGTCGCCCGCGACCCGCTCAGTCCGGCGGCGCTCGGTGCGCTGCTTGGCCTGACGGTGGCGGATTGCACGGTGGCCCTGGCAGATCTGGGCGACCTGCTCACCCGCGATGGGCTGGGGCGGGCCGCGCTCTTTCACCTGCGCCTAGTTGATTTTCTGCGTCAGGATGCCAACCAGCCCAAGCGCACGTCGGTATTCAGCTTGGCTGATGAGCGTGGCTATCACCAGCGCCTCGCCGCCTGGTGCCTCGCTGATGGCGCGGCGCACATCTGGCAGCCGACCGCTGCGGCGCTCGTGGCCGAACAACGCGCCTACGCTCGTCAGCATGTGGTGGCGCATCTGGCGGCGGCGGCGGATTATGCGCGGCTCTGGCTGTTGCTCGACGATGCTGCCTACCGTCACGCGCAGGCCCAGGCTGACCCCAGCGGGCGCAGTGCGCTGCGCGACCTCGACGCGGCCCGCGATGCGGTGATTGCTGCCGGTGGGCAGGATCGCGCCCGCAGCCTCGCGCTGCTGCCACGCCTCTACCGCTACAGTTTGCAGCGGGGCCACCTCGCCAGCCAGGCGGAAGATCTCCCGCCGGAGTTGCTGGTGCTGATGGCGAGCGTCGGCAGGCAGCAGGAGGCGCTCAACAGTGCGGAGTTGCTGCCTGAGCCGCTGCCTAAAAGCGTGGTGCTGCTCCAGATCGCACAGGCGCTGCGCCAAGTCGATCAGCCCATCGCCGCCGCACAGGTAATTGCCCGCGCCCAGAGTTTGCTCAGTGGGCTGTGGAGCGAGTCGCCCCAGCAGTTGGCGGATCAACTGCGCGACGAGGATGCCGATCTCGCCGAGCCGCTGCTGGAGGTGCTGCTACGCGGTGACGCCGCGCTGATTGAGGCGCTCTGTGCCGTGGCGCTTCAGCCGTTTTATCCGCAGGTTCTCGCCGCTGAGACGGCGGAGCTTTTGCGCCTGA
>CAIWXH010000788.1 GCA_903916565.1 uncultured Oscillochloris sp.
GCAGGCGGCCTTCGCACCGCGTAGCCCGTGGCTTCAGCCACCGGGCGGGCGCGCAACAACCTCTGTAGGATTGCGATATGAGCGTGTCGAGCGACAGCCAAAGTCACCTGCTGGCGGCGTGCGCGCTGGTCGGCGCGGCGGTCGGGATCGTCGTTCAGCCACACGCCCACCTGACGGCTGATGGCGACCTGCACGACGAACTGGCCGGGATCGCCACGGCCTCACGCTTCCGCACGCGCCAGGTCATCCTGAAGGGCGAGTGGTGGCGGCAGGACAACGGCCCGCTGTTGGCCCACCGCACTGAGGACAAGCAGCCCGTCGCCCTGCTGCCGCGTGGGCCACGCCGCTACGCCATGGTAGACCCGGCGACTGGCACCCGGACGCCCGTTACGCCGGAGGTGGCCGGGGCGCTCGCTTCGCTGGCCTTCCAGATCTACCGCCCGCTGCCCGAGGGGCCGCTGTCAAGCTGGGATCTGCTCAGGTTCAGCCTGTTTGGCGGCAGACGCGATCTGTGGACGCTGGCAGCCAGCGGGTTGGCGACCGGGCTGCTGGCGCTCGTCACCCCGCTGGCGACGGGCTACCTCCTGAGCCGCGTCGTCCCTTCCGGCGCACCCGGCCAAGTGCTGCTGCTGGGGCTGGCGCTGACCGGCGGTGCCCTGGGCGGGGCAACGTTCGGGCTGACCCAGAACCTCTCCATGCTGCGGCTGTCCAGTCGGGCCAACGCGGGCCTTCAGGCGGCGGTCTGGGATCGGCTGATCAGCCTGCCGCTTGCCTTTACTCGCGCCTACAACACCGGCGACCTGGGCGACCGCGCCATGAGCATCAGCGCGATCTGCCAGACGTTGGGCGAAGCCGCCATCACCGCCGTGCTCAGCGTGAGCTTTGCGCTCTTCAGCCTGGGGCTGCTGCTCTACTACGATCCAACCCTGGGGCTGACGGCCCTGGGGCTAGTGGCGATATTCGGGGCGGTCGTCACCAGCGCCGCATGGCTGCGAATACGGTGGCAACGCGAACTCAGCGACCTGCGCGGGCGACTGGTGGGGCTGGTGCTTCAGCTCATCATCGCCATCCCCAAGCTGCGCGTAGCCGCCGCCGAAGCGCGGGGCTTCGGACGCTGGGCGACCCAATTTCAAGCGCAGAAGCGCGCCAATTATCAGGCCCGTGTGATTGACAACGCCATGACGGCATGGAACGCCGCCTTTCCCACCCTGGCGCTGCTGGTGATCTTCGGCATGGCTGGCACCGGCGGCATGAGCCGCCTTGCGCCTGGTGTGTTGCTGGGGTTTCTGGCTGCCCTCGGCCAACTGCTCGTCGCCACCCAAACGCTCAGCGGCACCGTCGCCCAAGTGATGAGCGTGGTGCCACTCTACGAGCGCGTGCGGCCCATCCTGCGCGCGCAGCCCGAAGCGCAGACGGCGGGACACCACCCCGGTCGGCTGACCGGCGCGATTCAGGTCGAGGGCGTGTGCTTCCGCTACCGGCCCGACGGCCCCCTGATCCTCGACAACCTCTCGCTAGAAATCGCCGCAGGCGAGAGCATCGCCCTGGTTGGCCCCTCTGGGTCGGGAAAATCCACCCTGCTGCGGCTCCTGCTGGGCTTCGAGCGCCCAGATGCAGGCGCGATCCGTTACGACGGGCAGAACCTAGTCGAACTGGACGTGAGCGAGGTGCGGCGTCAGTTGGGGGTCGTCCTTCAGAACACCGGCCTGATCACGCACGACATCTTCCATAACATCATCGGCTCGGCTGCGCTGAGCGTCGAGGAGGCGTGGGCGGCGGCGCGTCAGGTTGGACTGGCCGAAGAGATCGAGCAGATGCCAATGGGGATGTACACGCTGGTGCCCGAAGGCGGCAGCACCTTCTCGGGCGGGCAGCGGCAGCGGCTTTTGCTCGCACGCGCACTTGTGCGCCGACCGTGCATCCTGTTTCTGGATGAAGCCACCAGCGCCCTGGATAATGTGACCCAGGCCATGGTGATCAGCAGCCTAGCGCGTCTGCAAGCGACCCGCGTCATCGTCGCACACCGCATGAGTACGATCCGGCAGGTTGACCGGATCTGTGTGCTGAGCGGTGGCAAGCTTGTCGAGTCCGGCACCTACGCTGAACTGCTGGCCCGCGACGGTGTGTTCGCGGATCTGGCCCGCCGCCAGCTCTAGCAAGCCGCTACGGATCGTAAAGCCGGGGGGCTGAAGCCCATAGGCACCTTCATAGCCCGTGGCTTCAGCCACCGGGCGGGCGCGAAACAATCTGTGTAGGATTGCTATAGCTTAAACGGAGTGGCGCTAGAAGAGGATTCGCCCCGTGCGTTCCTCGGTTCGACCGGGCGCGTTCCTCAGTTCGACCGGGTGCGATCCTCGGTTCGACAGGTGCATGCAGCTTCGCGCCCCTGCCCGCGACCTGCATACCCGTACCGACAACGTTTTTGGAGACGCTGGCGGTGCCAGGATCGCACGGTCGATGGCCGCGAAAACGCGCACAGCGCACGAAAGCAGTGCATGGATGGTCATGTTCTTGTGCCCTCTGCGCTCCTTCGTGGCGCTAGCGCCGTATCGGCCCCCGCGTTTTGGGTAAGGGGATGCCGC
>CAIWXH010000789.1 GCA_903916565.1 uncultured Oscillochloris sp.
GCTTCAGTGTCCCATCCTGGCGCTCTCGCAGCTCTCGCGGGCGGTGGAGCAGCGGGCCAGCAAGGTGCCGCAGCTCTCCGACCTGCGCGACAGCGGCAGCCTGGAGCAGGACGCCGACACGGTGATCTTCATCTACCGCGAACCCACCGCCGATGCCGAGGTGCCGCAGCCGCGCTACGAGCTGGATCTGCACCTTGCCAAGCAGCGCAGCGGGCCGCTGGGCCTCGTGTCGGTGGTGTTCGACGCGCCGACGACGCGCTTTGTCAGCCGGGAGCGCTATCGGGCACCCGAGGGGTATTAGGGGGGATGCGTGACGGAGCAACGCGGGGCGGGCGCGCGGGGCGGGCGCGGGGCCATGGGATGAGGCGCGGCGGGGGCCAGAGTGGCGGCGGCGGATAGACAGGGTGTTTTCGTTAGCATCTGATTGCAATCTGAGGATAGTTCGTTTAACAACGAGACAGAGCGCCCGATCTATCTTACATTGTTATCAATTGATAATAAAAACCGACACACCTGAGAGCAAGTGAAGAGAGCGATTTTAGCGCATTACAACGCCAAATAACCCGGTTCACGCCCACATCGGATGTGCCGCGATGAGCGGCTAGACAGGATGTTTCTGTTATCATCTGATAACAATGCGCGGATTCGTCCGTTTAGCGGCTAGACAGCGCGCCCGATCCATCCTATATTGTTATCAATTGATAGCAAGACGCAGGAGAGAACTCAGTATGGCACCGACCCGCACGATTTTGCAGGAACTCATCACCGCCGAAGAGGCAGGCACCCGCGCTAGGTTTGGTATCCGCTCCGCTGTTCGGCTGGGCCGCAGCCAGCAAGCGCTCGTTGTTGGCCTCGACAATGGGAACGACGCGCTCAAGTTGGCCCTGATCGGGAACGACGGCACCCTGTTTACGCTCCGCATCCCAACGGCGTACCGCGAGGCGGAGGTGATTCGGGGCGGTGAGCATGAGACCAGCTACCGTCTGAATGGTTCGAGCGAGTACTGGATCGGGGATGTGGCCCTCCGCCACGATGGCGACGACCTCCCCATTGGCCCGACCAAGCAGCGCATCATCGACGCCCGGCTGCGGGCGCTCATGGCCGCTGGGCTGGCAGAGTTACTGCATACGGCGGGCTATGAGGCGGGCGACCACAATCTCATTCTGGGCTTTGCCATTCCCAACACGGAAATCATTTCGCTGAGGAGCGAGGGTGACGAGGGTGGCGAGGGTGGCGAGGGTGGCGAGGAGCGCATGGGAGTTGACCCCGAAACGAGTGCTACCCTGGAGACGTATCTGCGCGGTGCCCGCTGGGCCGTCGAGCGCACCGCCAGCAACGGGGCGGTGGAACACTGGAATCTGCGCCTGGTGAACGTCGTCCCCCAGGCGCAGACCACGGGCACGTTGATGGCCGTCACCAAGGCTCCGAACGGAGCTACCGTGACGGATGTTCACGAAATGGACATCATCGACATCGGCGGCGGCGACCTCCAGCTCACCACCGTCCAAATCAAACCCACCTACCGCATGATCACCCGCCGCCTGGGCGATGGGACGATCCGCGTAGCCCGCGCACTCAAGGACAAGTTTCCCCGCCATGAACTGAACGACGTGGCCGCGCAGGCGGCGCTCATCCAGCGCCGCCTGCTGGTCTCAGGCCGCCCGCGCACGATCGACGCAGAGGTGAATGAGGTACTCGACAGCCAGGGCCAGTCCATTATCGGCACGGTGCTGCCCGTGCTGCGCGGCAGCCGCCGCTTTGTCACCATCACCGGGGGCGGGGTCATTCTGTTGCACGACCTGCTGAAGCCTCGGCTCGACGCCGACGCCAAGGTGCGTGGCGAGGACTATGAGCTGATTAACCACGGCATCGCCAGTGTGTGCAACGCGATTGGGGTTCTGTTCGCCGTCATCTTCAAGGCCGCTACGGTTGCGGTGGCGAAGCGAGGCTAACCTGATGGCACCGCCAACGACCACCAAAGGCGTGCGGCTCACCCCACACGAGTTGGAGCGATTTACCTTCCTTCGCCGCTTCTACCCGGAGGCAGCGAACGAGTCAGACATGATCCGCATTGCGGCCCAGCGCGGCCTTGCCCTGATGGAGGCCGAGGTTGTCGCCTCGGGAGGCGAGCTGCCCAGTGGGGTACGCGAAGAGGATTTGGCGACGATGATGGTTCCCCGCCTCGCCGCCACCTTCCTCTGGCTCATTCGCCTGGGTCGCTTGACGGGCGTGGCCCCGTCAGTGAGCGGTGCCGCCATCATCGACCCCGCCGGCATCACCGCCGCCGTTCCACCGAAGGCCGACAACGAGCTGATCGAGATCGACCTGACCGCCGCCGATGACGTTACCCGCTTGGGCGGGGATTTCTTGGGCGGCTGGGACGATATGTTCGACGAGGAGGAGGA
>CAIWXH010000790.1 GCA_903916565.1 uncultured Oscillochloris sp.
GAATGTGCGCCTGACGCCGAGCGGGCTGATCAAGTTGGTGGACTTCGGCCTCTTCAAACAAGGCACCGACAAAGTTATCTCGACGCGCCTGGGCCTCAGCCCTGCCTATGCGCCCGTCGAGCAACACCCGCTGGCACCGGGCCACACCGACCAGCGCAGCGACATCTACAGTTTGGGTGCAACCCTCTACCATCTGCTGACGGGCGTGTTGCCCGAACCATCGTTTGATCGCATCGCCGCAACCCGCGACCCCCTGGTGCCGCCAGAGCGCCTGAACCCGCGTCTTTCGCCCCACGTGGCAGCGGCGATTACCAAGGCGCTGCACCTTGCGGCGACAGAGCGCCACCAGGACATTGCCAGCTTTCAGCAAACCTTGGTGGGCCATGATGTGCCGGTGGTGAGTGCGCCACAAGCGGCACCGGCGCGTGCCCGCGTTGCGGTACCGCCCCGGCGCGTGTACGCCGGGGCTTCTGAGGCACCGGCGTACACGCGCGTGGCGGTGCCGAAGCTACCCGTATGGCCCGAAATGGTGCTGGTGCCCGCTGGCCCTTTCCTGATGGGCAGCAGCAGTGCCTATTCGCAATCCAGGGACGACGAAAAACCCCAACACACGCTGACCTTGCCCGCCTACGAAATCGGCAAGACCGAGGTGACCAACGCCCAATTCCGTCCCTTCGTTGAAGGCGACGGCTACACCAAACGCGCCTACTGGGACGATGCGGGCTGGCAGTGGCGCACGGAACAGCACCGAACGCAACCGAGCCTTTGGAAAAACGCCGATTTCAATGGCGACAACCAGCCCATCGTGGGTATAACGTGGCACGAGGCGCTGGCTTATGCTCGTTGGCTCAGTGCCCAAACGGGGCAGAATTTTAGTCTGCCGACCGAAGCCGAATGGGAGAAAGCGGCCCGTGGACATACCGGGCGGATCTATCCGTGGGGCAACACCTGGGCGGTCAACCGTGCCAATAGCAAGGAAGCAGGGCTTGGCAAAGCCACGCCGGTCGGTCAATACCCCGGTGGGGCCAGTCCGTACGGTGCGCTGGATATGGCGGGGAATGTGTGGGAATGGACGCGCAGTGTGTACACGCCCTATCCCTACAACCCAACCGACGGGCGTGAGGATCTGCGCGGGGGCGCGCAGAAAAGCTGCTTTACACTGCGCGGGGGTTCGTGGGTCTTCGGTTCGCTCGCCCTGCGCGCGGCCAGCCGTTCCTACTTCGCGCCCGCGAATGTCAGCCAGGACCTTGGCGTGCGGCTTGTCCGGCACCCGTAGCCAGACCTTGTGTGAAAGGCCGCCACGCTTTTTTCGACCAACCGACGAACCGCCGTCGGGGTATGGACACCGCACGGTGCCAGACGAACCGATCCCGCTAGACCTGTCAGGTGCGCGCAACGGATGATCGTACACCCACACAGGTGCGCCCGTGCGCGCACCTGACAGGTCTGGTGAGAACACAACGAAAAAGCGCCTGATGGACACCGCACGGTGCAGACGAACCGATCCCGCTAGACCTGTCAGGTGCGCCCGTGCGCGCACCTGACAGATATTACGTTGCGGCGGCAGTGGGTCCAAGCACCTTGGCCGGGTCGTAGGGGGTCTTATGCTTCAGTACCCCATAGATGACATGCACCAGTTTCCGCATCACCGCGCCGATAATCACCTTCTTGGGCTTGCCTTTGGCGGCCAGGCGCTCGGCAAACGCTTTGAAGGCCGGACAGCAGCGTATCGCGGTGATGGCCGGAACGTACAATGCGGCCCGCAGGTTGGCGTTGCCCATTTTCGACATCCGTGGCCGACGCCGCACCGAGGTGCCCGACTCAAAGTGGCTGGGTGTTACCCCCGTATCGGCGGCGGCAGACTTGGCCGACTCATACTGGTCGATTGCCGCGAACTCGGCCAACAGCTTGGTGGCGGTGACCACCCCAATCCCCACGACGGCGGTCATCAACTGGACACTGGCGCGCAACTCCGCGTGCGCGGCCAGATGCTCCGTGATCCGGCACGCGACCTGCTTCAGTTGGGTGGCGATGGTTGCCAAGACCGCCTTCAACGACTCGATGACCAGCGCATCGGTGGTATCCCGCAGGCGGTTCTGCTGCTGAAGCCGAGTCTGGAGCAAATCATCGCGATGGCGCACCAGGGCGCGCAGGCGGCGATGGGCATCGGTCAACGGCTGCCATGCGTCCGGGTGATGGGTCGCGCAGAAGGCGGCAATGATCGCGCTATCGAGCTTGTCGGTCTTGTTGCGCTGCATCGTGGCCTGGGCGTAGCCCTTGATGCGGGCCGGATTGACGACGCTGACCGTATGGCCCTGGCCGTGGAGGAAGGTGGCCAGCGCCTCCCAATAGATGTTCGTCGCTTCCATACAGGCATGGAGCGCCGTGACGCCGTGCTGGGCCAGCCAGGCAGCGAGCTGGATGAAGCCCTCTGGGGTGTTCGGGAATGCCTGATAGTGCTGGGTACCCGTGGTGGTCTGCACGGTCGCGTCAAACGTCAGTTTCGCCAAGTCAATGCCGAGGATGTCCATCAGAAGCCTCCCGTGCGTATGCGACTCTTCCAGGTGCGTGTTCTGGGCAAAACCTTGTTCGTGCGCCCTGGCAGGGTGCCGGGAATCGATTTTACGCAGCCTCAACGAACACGCAGGCCAGCGCGGGCGACCGATCGGTCAGACGGCCTCGATGGACACAGGACTTTCACGGTCTCGTGCTGCGCTGGCCCGTCTATGATACCAAGCCAGCGCACACACGCAACCACGAAGGGACTTTCGTTCCCGTGCCTGCCAGATCGGGGGGCGGCGTTTCACACAAGGTCTTTTGGCGCACGGACTCACGCCAACCTGCGCGGCCTCAGCCAGCCGACGAAGGTCGGCTTCGCAGCACGTAGCCCGTGGCTTCAGCCACCGGGCGTGGGCGGGCGCCATGCGCGCAGGGCACCGCAATGCCGCCCCCGGTGCCTCAATGGGCGCGGCGGGCACGGCGGCAGCCGGGGGAGTGAAGTCCCCGGCTACGGTGACGAAGGCCGTCTGCGCGGCCTCAGCAAGCCGACGAAGGTCGGCTTCGTCGCACGTAGCCCGTGGCTTTAGCCACCGGGCGTGGGCGGTCGCC
>CAIWXH010000791.1 GCA_903916565.1 uncultured Oscillochloris sp.
CGGGAGACTTTCCCGTAGCTCGTGGCGTACCTCGGGCACGGTGAAGCCCATGGCGACCGCGCCCAGGAACGCCGGCGCGGCCCAGATGAGCGAGCCGGGGGCCAAGAGTGCCCCCATCCCTGCGCCGCCCCCAAAAACGACCAGGATGCCTGCACGGGCCAGTTCGTCCGCAGTGATCAGGGTCATGTCGGCCCCTCTCTACTGGCGAATAATCGTTGCGGTGCCGAGCGCGGGAGCCGCCCCACGGGCCAAGCGCACAAAGCCGAACACCACCACGGTAACGCACACGACCAGGACGGCCTGTGCGCCCACGCTCACGAAGGGGTTGAACACCAGCGCCGTCCACAGAAAATGTACGAACCAGTTGTCACACCCTGCCCAACCGGCGGTCGCGGACCAAGAGCTGCTGAAATCCGTGATGTAGTCGAACAGGATGGCCCCCGACAAGAGCAGCATCAGCATGGGGTGGCGAATGGAGGGAAAGCCCAACTCGAACAGGGTGGGCAGCAGGGTGATGCCCAGCACAATCAGGCCGGTGACGGCCTGCCCCAGGGTCATGTCAAGCACCATGGTGCCAGCGGGCGCTTTGCTATCCACAAAGGCTCCCGCAGCCCCGATGTGCGCCGCAGACGACGCCTGCACGTTCGTCGCCCACGCCCAGGTACTGCCCAGGTCGTAGCTTGTCCAAATCGGCAGCGTACACAGCCCAATAATGGTGAACACGACAATCAGCATGATCACGACGGACGAGTCGGCGCTGGCGAGGCTGGCCCGCACGGCGACGATGATATTGCGAATGTCCAGCATGGCGGCGAAACAGCTCTGGCGATTCTCGGTGGTCATTGTCACTTCCCTTATGCTATGATCGCAGCGCTGAGCGGTGCCTATCCCCAGCGATGCGGGCGCGGTGAAACAACACCGCGCCCGCGCTTTTTGCTACGCCCCCGCATCGATCCAGCGCAATTCTTCGTCGGTGAGTTGGTGCAAAAAGTGGTGCCGGTGCTCCCATAGCTCGGCTTTAACGTCTTCGTCATCCGTGTCTAGCTCCACGTCGTGCATTGCCAGCGCATTGACGAGGCGCAGTTCGGCAGGGGCAAGCTTTTCCAACAGCCCCGCCAGCAGCTCGTCTGCATGGCGTAGGAGCACGCCACGCGGCTCGGTGGTGGGCGCGGGGGCCGGGAATACTTGCGCCTCACGCGGCTCGGCCTCCTGCGCTGCAGCATGTCGTTCGGCCATGTACACGGACAGTCCCGCGTTCGCCCGCTCGATCCCGTCTAGCCGCGCCTCAGCCGCATCCATATCCTTTTCGCCCCCATAGGGTGCGCCGTCTTTACGAAAAAGCACCTTGCCTGACGGCTGGACGTGCAGATTGTAGCCCAGCCCCTTCGCCCGCTTTATCATTGCCTCGGCGCGTGCGGCCTTCTGTGCCTGCGCGGCTTTGCGCTCGGCCTCCACTTGGAGCGAGGCCAACTCGTGACGCCACGCGCTCGCCGTGCGCCGCTCCGGCTCCCAACCCGCCCGGTTGCGCGTATCCGTCAGCGTGATCTGGCGCGTGCCCATCGAAGATATGCTATCTGGGGTTGTCGTTGGCTCGAAGCCGCCCAGCAGACTCAGGTCGTATCGCTCGTCATCGGTCAGCGGGGCATTCGCCGGATCGGGGTGGGCTTCAGGGGCAGCAGGGGCCTCTGGCACCGTTCGCGCCTTACCGTCTGCCCCCATGCGCGTGTCCAACCTCGGAATTTCCGAGGTTGCTTCCAGTTCACCCCGCACGACCGCAACCGTCTTGTCGGTACACCCCACC
>CAIWXH010000792.1 GCA_903916565.1 uncultured Oscillochloris sp.
CGGGCCAACGCCGCCTTCGGCTCGCCGATATCGACTCGTCGCCGCAGTTCAGCCGCCTGCGCGGGTGAGCGTGCCAGCGTGCGGCCCCGGTACGCCCCGCGCTGCTTCGCCAAGGCGATGCCCTCACGCTGGCGCTCCTTGCTCAGGGCGCGGTCAAACGCGGCGAAGGCACCCATCACCGAGAGTAGCAGGGTCGCCATCGGCGAATCCTCGCCGGTGAAGGTCAGTGATTCGTTCACGAAGGTGACACTGACCCCGCGTTGGGTCAACCCCTGCACCAAGCAGCGCAGATCATCGAGGTTTCGGGCCAGGCGATCCATACTTTGCACGACCAGCGTGTCGCCCGCACGCACGAAGGCAAGCGCCTCCTCACGTGCGGGCTGTTGCGTGTCGTTGCACGATGCCATGTCGCTGAACACCCGGTCGACCAGCACCTGTGCAAGCTGCCGCTCGGGGTTCTGATCAAAGTTGCCCACCCGGACGTAGCCAATGCGTTGGCCCATCATCATCGCGCCCTCCTGATCAGACCGTGTCAGGGTGAAGCCTAAACGCCTGCACGGCACCTGTCAAGCCTCCGCGTCACCGCACGCGGCGCAGGTGGTGGTCGTGGGTCGATGTGTCGTCCCAGCCCCTTGACGCCGGGTGTACATTGAGACCACACCCCTTCACTCCACAGAATATCCCTTCTCTGTAGTCAACAGCTCCGTTTCCCCAGTAAAAACGGGCTCCCATGGCCGCATATCGTGCCCATTTCACTTCACGAAAGGCCAATCCGGTGGACGACAGTTCCCTCGACCGCCTCACCACCTGGTGCGAGCGCTACCTCCGTCTCGCCGTTACCGGCGTGCGCTCCCCCGCCGTCACGGCGAAGATCACCCTGCACCTCCAGCGTTTCATCGCGTTCTTCACCGCCCGCTACGGCCATGACCCTATTGCCATCTGCCTGCGCCGCGATGTCCTCGACTGGCAGAGCCATCTGCGCGATACGCAGCGCCTCGCCCCCGCCACCGTCAACAACCACCTCGCCGCCCTCTCCGCCTTTACCACCTGGGTGCATGCCCAGGACCCGCAGCGTTTTGCCCTCGGCGACCCGGCCAAGGGTATCCACGAGCTTGGCCTCCCACCGCTTGAACCCCGCGCCCTCACCGATGACCAAGTGCGCTCGCTCAAGAACCTCTGTGATCGGCTGGAGCGCTTCCATCAGCACACCGGCCGACGCGGTGCTACCGCGAGCGCGGCGAGCGTGCGCGCCACCGGTCGCCCTTGGCGCGACCGGGCGATCATCTTCGTCCTGCTCTCCACCGGGTTGCGCCGTGAGGAGTTGGTGCGTCTCGACCGCGATCAGCTTGCGCCCAACACGGCGGATGCGCTGCGCGTGGCCCGTCGGGCCAGGCTGACCCGTGTGCGCGGCAAGGGCCAGACCGAGCGCACGGTCTTCCTCTCTGCCGATGCCCGCATGGCCGTGGCGGACTACCTGGATCGTGAGCGCGCCCGCGATGCGGGCGACACTGCCACGGCGCTCTTCCTCAGCGCCATCGGTTTGCCCGCCCGCGCCGCCGACGGTCGGCTCTCGCCGCGTGCGATCAATCTCATTCTGGAGCAGATTGGTCGCTGGCACGATGCCGAGCAGCGCGACCCCGCGCGCCGGATCGTCCCCCTGCGGCCGCACGATCTCCGGCACACCTTCGCCTTCCATCTGGCCCGCACCACGGGTGCGGATGCGTATGAGTTGGAGCGCCGCTTGGGCCACCGCTCGCAGCGCTATATTCAACGCTACACCAATCCACCCGAACCCGTGGCGGCCGGCTATATCGAGACCTTCTAACCATGGATCCCCCGCGCCCGCTCACCGCGCTCGACGACGCCCAACGTGCGATGGCCTTGGCGCGCTTTACCCTGCTGCAACCCCACCTAGAGGCGGGCATCACGCTCCGCGCCTTGGCCGTCCAGCATGGCCTCGCCTACCGAACGCTCCAGGACTGGCTCGCCCGCTATCGGCAGCATGGCCTCGCCGGGCTCGCCCATCACCTCCGCGCTGACCGGGGCACCCACCGTCGCGTGCCGCCTGACCTCCAGATCCTGATTGAAGGGCTCGCCCTTCAGACCCCGCCGCTCAGCGCCGCCGCCATTCACCGCCAACTGGTGCCGATCGTGGCCGCGCAGGGCTGGCCGCTCCCCAGCTACCGCACCGTCGCGCAGATCATGCAGCACCTCGACCCCGGCCTCGTAACCTTGGCCCAGCAGGGCACGCGGGCCTACCAGGAGGCATTCGAGATGCTCTATCGCCGTGAAGCGACCCGTGCGAATGAACTCTGGCAGGCTGACCATTGTTTGCTCGATGTGTGGCTGCACGATGAGCGCGGTCGCCCCGCCCGCCCTTGGCTCACCATCATTGAGGATGACTACAGTCGTGCGGTCGCCGGGTTCTATCTCACCTTTCAGGCACCCACCGCACTCCAAACCGCCCTAACCCTCCACCAAGCGATCTGGCGCAAGGCGGAGCCGCAGTGGACCATCTGTGGTATTCCTGAGCGGTTCTACACCGACCACGGCAGCGATTTTACCGCTCAGCACATGGAGCAGGTGAGTGCCGATCTGCGCATGCCGCTGGTGTTCTCCCAGCCTGGGCACCCGCGCGGTCGCGGGCGAATCGAACGCTTCTTCCAGACCCTGAACCAGCTATGGCTCTGTCAGCAGCCGGGGTATACGCCGCCCAAAACCCCACCCGCCCCGCCCGCCCTCACCTTGGCACAGTTCGGGCCGCGCCTGATGACGTTTCTCCTTGATGACTATCACCAACGCATCCATGGAGAAACCGGCCAAGCACCGCGAACCCGCTGGGAGTCCGGAGCCTTCATCCCGCGCATGCCTGACTCGCTCGCGCAGCTCGATCTCCTCCTGCTCACGGTGGCCAAACCCCGCCAGGTGCAACGCGATGGCATTCACTTTCAGTGCTTCCGCTACCTCGATCTGACCCTGGCCGCTTACATCGGCGAGGCCGTTGTCATCCGCTACGACCCGCGCGACATGGCCGAAATCCGGGTCTACCACCAAGGGAGCTTCCTCTGTCGGGCGGTTGCCCAGGAGCTGGACGGGCAGACGATCAGCCTCAAGGAGATTATGCACGCGCGAAACCGTCAACGGCAGCAGCTCCACACCGAATCGAAGGCCCACCACGCCATGGTTGAGCGGCTCGTGCCACCCCCCCCAGGCGCGCCGCCGACGGCGCCGCCGGTGGAGCCGTCGGCGGCGCGCGTGAAACGGTACACCGATGACTGAACTCCCCGCAGCCCCTGCCCAGCCCTTCGTGATCACGAAGGAGTATCGCCGGTTTGTCGAGTTCTGTGAGGCGTGTCGCCGGGATCGCTATATTGGGCTGTGCTATGGCGCACCGGGGGTTGGCAAGACTCTCTCGGCGCGCTCCTACGCACGCTGGGACCGCATCGAGCGCTACGCCTTGCGGCATCGTGAGGCCGCCACCATCCCTGCGGATGTGGCCGCGTGTCGAACGGTCTTCTTCACCGCCCCGGTGGTGTGTTCCCCACGGCAGCTCAGTGATGAACTCAGCTTCGCCGGCCATCGGCTGACCCAAGCGGTCGAGGATGCGCTGGCACTGGCAGCCACCCCGGACACCGCGCCAGCGCGGCGGATCGCAGGCTGGATGGAGTTGCTCATCATTGATGAGGCGGATCGGCTCAAACTGATCGCGCTCGAAACCGTGCGCGATCACTACGATCAGGGTCAGATCGGTCTCGTCCTGATGGGCATGCCGGGGATCGAGAAACGTATGGCGCGCTACCCGCAGCTCTACTCGCGGGTGGGCTTTGTGCATCATTTCCGACCACTGAGTGAGGCAGAAGTTCGGTTCATCCTCGCACGCCACTGGACGCACTTGGGACTGACGGCGGACACGGCCGATTTTACGGATGCGGAGACGTTGGCCGCGATCATCCGCATCACCAACGGCAATTTTCGGTTGCTCCAGCGCCTCTTCGCGCAGATCGCCCGGGTACTCACCATCAACCAGCTCCAGAGTGTGACCAGAGAGGTCGTCGAGGCAGCCCGTGAGAGCCTGGTGATCGGCGTTATGTAGCCTGCTTGTCACGCGGCAATGCGCAAGATATCTCTGCAACAAATGCGCAGAATAATCCTGCACGTGACACC
>CAIWXH010000793.1 GCA_903916565.1 uncultured Oscillochloris sp.
GGCGACCCTGGATTGGGCGGGGCTGAAGCAGCGCCCGCTGAAGGGGCTGGCCCGCGCCGACAGCCAGTACGTGCTGCGGGCCGTGCTGGAGCGCCACGCCGAGGAACGCCCGCCGCAGTACGAACGCGCCGCCCTCGACGCACTGCTCGACCTGCTGGATGACCACCCGCTCTCGCTGGAACTAGTGGGGCCGCACCTGCTGCGCCGCACGCCCGCCACAATTTGTGCTGAATTCCGTGAACTACTGGACGAGTTCGTTAGCACGGAACCAGATGAGGAACACAACCGCTCACTGCGGGCCTCGATAGCCGTCTCGCTGCGCCACATGAGCGCGGGGGCGCGGGCGCTGCTGCCCTGGCTGGCCTGGTTCTCCGGCGGAATGCTGGAGAATCAAGTGCTCAACTTTACTGGGCTGACGCCCGATGCGCTGCACCCGCTGCGGGCCGAACTAGTAAACACCGCCCTCATCCGGCTGGAAGAGGGCGCGAGCTTCAATTCGCCCTACTGGCACCTGCACCCCACCCTGCCCTACGCCGCAACATTCGATGATACATTCGATGATGTGCCCGACCCCGATGCTGCTGAGCAGCGCTTTATCGCGGTGTACCAGGCGGTACGCAACGAGGCGAGCAAGGCGCTGTTTGGCAAAAACCCCGCCTTCGGCATGGCCCTACTACGCCACGAGGAGGCCACCTACCGCGCCGCGCTTGCGCGGGCCTTCCGGCGCGGCGAACGGCAGACTGGCTGCTCACTGGCCGACACGCTCCGGGTGTACTTAGAAATGGCGGGGCGGCAGCGCGAGCGTGACGCGCTGGTGCAGTGGGTACGCAACCAGATGCCCGACAACGACAGGCTGGACGACGCCACCTGCAACAGCATCCGCGACTACGCCTGGACGCTCTTCACCCAGGGGCAGGCCGCGCAGGCGGTGGAGATGCTGCACGGGCTAGTGGCCCGCTTGGAGCAGGAGGGCGTGAGCGACGAGGCGGCACCGACGCGCCAGCAGGCGCTGACGCTCGCCTTCCTGGGGCGGATCTACTACAGCGCTGGGCGACCCGATCTTGCGCTGGCACCGCTCCAGCAAGTCGTGGCGCTGTTCGAGCAGTTGGGCGAACCGCAACAGGGCAATCTGTCCGTCACCCTAGGCGATCTGGCGAACGCGCACATGCTCCTGGGGCAACTCGCCGCCGCCTTAGCCCTGGCCGAGCAAGGGCTGGCGATTGACCGCCGATTGGGAAATGCGCGCTCGATTGCGGTGGGCCTGGGGCAGATCACGCAAATCTTGGTCGCGCAGCAGCGCTACGGCGAGGCCGACACACGCTATGGCGAGGCGCTAGAGGCTGCACAGCAGGCCGGCGACCGGGAGTTGGAGGGAGCATTTCTACAGCACCGGGGCACCTTGCAGGATGCTCTCGGTAACTACGACCAGGCGGTGCAGTTCTACCAGGCGGCGATGCGCTTGTTCCAGCAGGCGGGGAACTTGGTGGGCGAGATGCAAACCAGCGACTTGCTCGGCACGGCGGAACGCAAGCGTGGCAACCTGGACGCCGCACAGGCGTGGTACACCCACGCTCGCGAGTTGGCTGTGCGGCTGAATGACCAAGCGGAACTTGGCGTTGTCGCCCAAAACCTGGGCATCCTCTACCAGACCCGCGCCGAGCAGGTGCAAGACCCGGCGCAGCGCACGGCCTTCCTGCGGCAGGCGGTGGCCTCGGTGCAGGAGAGCCTGCAGATCGAACAGGAACAGCAGAATCAGGTCGGCGCGGCATCCTCCTTCTTCCAACTGGGCGTGCTCTACCGTATGGTGGGCGATCTAGCGCAGGCCGAGACACACTTGGAGCAGAGCATGCGGATCAGGGAGTCGCTAGATCTGCCGGATGTCTACAAGGATTACGCCAACCTGGCGCTAGTAGCCCACGCCCGTGGCGACGTAGCGGCGGCAGCACAGTGGCAGATCAAGCGCGAGGCGAAGGAAGCTGAGTTAGTGCGGCGGCGCGGTCAGGGCGGGCGAATGCCGCCGCTGGTACAGCTCGAGTCGTTGCTGCGTGCCCTTGCCGCAGTCGCACGCGGCGATACGACGCAGCGGGCCGAGCTTGAACAGCGCCTTGCCGACCTACAGACGAAAGGCTGGATGCTGGTTGACGCCACGCAGCGCATCTGGAAAGGCGAGCGCGACCTCGCCGCGCTGGTGCCACCGGACATTGACATACGCAGTCTCTCGCTCATCGCCCGCATCCTCCAGTTCATCGCCGACCCGGCAGCGCCGCCGCTGCTTGGGGGTGGGGCGTGAGGCTGCCTTCGACAAGCTCAGGCAGCGGCCTTCGACAAGCTCA
>CAIWXH010000794.1 GCA_903916565.1 uncultured Oscillochloris sp.
CCCAGCCGGGACGCTTCGCTCTGCGTGACAGCGTTACTTTTGCGGTAGTGCGTTTACCCACATCTCTGTGACTAGTGAGGGATTCACCCATCGGGGGCGCAGAGCGGGCGACTGAAGTCGCCGCTGTATAGCCTACGGCTGGCCGTCCGCCTGCGCGGGCGGTTCCGGCGGCGGCGAAGGCTCCCCAGCGGCGACTTCAGTCGCCCGCCGGGGGAGCCGATACACCGCAGTGTACTGCGGTAAAAAAGATGTGGGTAACGATATGCCCCAACGGGGGGAGGGCTGGGGAGGGGGAATCGCAGGATGTGTGACCTTTTCAGACAGCTTCTGACACCTGACACCTTTACACGTGCGGGCTTCGACAGGCTCCGCTCGCGTCCGTTGGCTGAGCCGGTCGAAGCCAATGATCATATCCCGCAGCGACTCGGTGCGGGATGGGGTGTTGTGCATACGCGATCTCCCTGCGAACTATAGTGCAGTCTCTTGCTCGATATACATGCGCAGCAGCGGGACGGTGATCGCGTAGCGCCCGTCATCGCTGCGCGTGATGATTTCGCGCCGGGTCATGCGCCGCAGCAGGCGCTCGAACTGGTCGTCGCCGCCGACCAGCGGGCGCAGCGTATCCGCAGATTGCGGCCCGCCTGCCAGCCTCGTCAGGATGCGCTCGCCTAACTCGCCGCCGCTCTCCTTGCGCCACTGGTCGCTTAGGTAGGCTCCAACGTGATCCGCGAAGACCTGTGGCAGTACCGCGTGCAGGTCGTCAGGGGTCGCCGTTGTCCGGCGCTGCTGGTTCAGCCGCTCGACGAGCGTATAGGCCAAGGTTTGCAGCAGGAAGGGCTGGCCGTGGGTGAGCCTGATGATCTCGTCCGCTACGGCGGCAAGGGTCTGGGCAGGGAACTCCTGCGCGGGGCAGCGTAGCAGTTCGCGGGCATCAGCCTCGGCCAGGAAGCCGACCTTGATCGAAACGACGTTGATCAGTGCGCTGGCCCACGCTGGCCGTAGTTCGTCTAGCTCGTGAACCCCCGAGAGCATGACGGCGATCTTGTGGCGATCCTGGATCAGGGTGCGCAGCAGGGCGAGTACGCGATCATCATACGCGCCATACACGATGCCCTCCTCCAGCGACTCGTATTCGTCGAGGGCCAGCAGAAGTACCCGGTCGCCGAGCCACTCCTCCACCTGCGCAATCCAGGCCCAGAAGGCGGCCAGTGGCTCATGGACGACCCGCTCCGGGTCAATCCGGGGCACGTCCCGGCTGTGGCGCGCAGTACGTTGGACACGCGCTTGGATCTCATCCGCCATCTGCTTGATGAGGGCTGGCAGCGAGTCAACGTGGGCCTGCATCGAGAGGTCAACCGGGATGATCGTGCTGCTCATGCGCTTGGGCAGGAAGCGCAGGATCGAGGTCTTGCCGCTGCGCCGTGGGCCAACCAGAAGCAGCGGCGTCGGTCGGCTGTTGTCGCCTACCAGTTGGGTCAGTCGCTCGAAGAGGCTGTCGCGGCCTCGGAAGACCTGGGTGTCGCCGGTGCGATTGGGTTCAAGCGGGTTGCCTGAGGGAATGAAGGGGTTGCTGAGATAGCCCCTGGCCTGCATCTCAGCCCGGATCTGGGCGATCTGGCCTTCCAGCAGATCATCCCACTGGCCCAACGTACTCTGGAGCGGCAGCAGTTCGCGCTCGGCGCTCCAGAACGAACCC
>CAIWXH010000795.1 GCA_903916565.1 uncultured Oscillochloris sp.
CTGCTCCAGCACGTCGAGCAGGTCCAGCAGTTGGAGTACCTGGGGATGCCGGTCAGCGAAGAGCGGCAGGCGTGCGACGGGGGTGGGGCTGGCGATAAGCTCGTTGACAACGCTGAGGCCGAGGCGAAACTCGGCTGGGAGCGGGAAGCTCGCCGCCGAGGCCCACTGCTGGAGGGCCGCGCAGCGCGTATTCAAGGCGTCGAGGCGGGCACCAAGGGCGTTATTCAGGGTGGCCGGGACGAGGGCGGGGCGATTCCCGAAGAGGGTCTCGTAGAAGCCGCCCGCCGCGATGATCTGCGGCATATCCAGCTCGGCCCGCACGCCCAGCAGGCGCAGGTGCCGGAAGCGCTGGTCGCGGGTCAGGGTAAGCATGGCATCGGGATCCTGCGGGTCGGTAATGATTCGACCCTCAAAGACTAGCTTCGCCAGACCAGCCCGCAGTAGCAGGGCCATCGCCACTGTCACCGCGCCACCATCCCAGCCGTAGGGTGGATCTTCGAAGATCCGCCGGAGTTCCACCGCTTCCACGGGTGGCCAGTCGGCGTGTTCGGGGGGCAAACTGCCACGCACCGCGCTGAGGAGCGGGCTGCTCGGGTTCAGCGAGCCGTCGCCGTTCACCACATTGAGCAACTGGAGATCCATGCTGGCGTAGGAGCCGTTGAGCGCGGCGCGTACTGCGGTTTCGACATTGGCGACCCGGTGCTGCACCTCGCTAAGCCGACTGTAGATCAGGGGCAGAAGCTGGGTGAGGAGGCTCCGCACCGCGTCGCCGCTGCCGCTGCTCGGGTAGTAAGACGAGCCACGAAAGAAGATCTGGGCACCCCGCATCGCCGTACGCAGGTGTACGCGCACCGCCGTCAGATGGCTCGCCAGATCGTGGGTCTTCGCTTGGCGGGCCACCTCGGCCTCGGGGCTTGCCGGGTTCGTCGTGATCACCTGATCCACGATATTTTTTGTAGCCACATAGAGCGCGAGCGCATCGCGCAGTGGTTTCACCTCGTCCATACGCACGAAGAAGGTTTCTGGCTCCTGGTTCGCACACTGACGCATCACCTCATCATCGGCAAGCCCTGGGTCGAGGGCGCGCTGGATCGGCGAGAGGATGTGGACGGTCACCCGCGACTGGCCGGACTGAAGCTGACGCCCGTCCATCAGCAGCTTGAGCTTGAGCTGCCGCCCCTGCACCTGGAGCTGCGCGAGCTGGAACAGGTCGTCGGTCTCGACATCTTTGAGCGCCTGGGAGAGGGCCGGGGCGTTCAGCCGCAGCTCATTCTGGCGCTCACGCACCTTGTCCTGAAACGAGCGCTGCTGGGTACTCAGAAACTCGTAGGCATCGCCCACCTGCTTGGCATAGCCCGCCTCAATCAGGCGGTCGAGTTCCGGCCCGATCCGGGCGACGAGCGCGGTGAGCGGCTCATCGAGGCTGGTCACGAGGGCGCGGGCCAAGTTCTCGGGCGTGCAGGGGATATGCGTCGCCTGACCAAGCAGGTACAGCGCAACCGCGACGGTGGAGGTGAACGCCGTGGCCGCAGGTACCTTATTGGGGATGCTGTTCAGGTCGGTCTTCGTCTCGACCGGCACATCGGCCACGAGCTGCGGGTAGAGATCGACCAGATTGAGCAGCCGACCGACCGAGGTCTGGAGCAGGTCGGGCGTATCGAGGATTGCACCCTGAATCACCGCGATCATCGTGCGGGTCGCGCCGGTCAGCGCATCGCCGCGCCCGGCGGCCTGGGCGATC
>CAIWXH010000796.1 GCA_903916565.1 uncultured Oscillochloris sp.
CTTGGCGATCCCGAGGCGCACCTGACGCCGGTTGGCCTCGTTCTCGCCCAGTGGATCGCTGACACCTATCACGCCACGCTCTACGATGGGCTGGCCCTGCTGCTGCCACCGGGCACCGGCCAAGACGCGCAGACCACCTGGCGGGCGACGCAGACGGGGCTGGTGGCCGATCTGGGGGGGCTGCCTGCGCCCGAGCGCGCTGTCCTCTATTACCTGCGTCAGCACGGTGAACAGAGCGAGCGCGCCCTGCGCGCGGTCTTGCGCGGCAGCGACACGGAGCTGCGTGCGATCTATCGTGCGCTGGCCGAGCGCGGCCTCGCCACCCCTGGACATGCCCACTCGGCCCCCGGCGCCCGCCCCCGCCTCATCCGCCTTGCCCGCCTCGCTGTGCCGCCCACCGAGTTGCCCGCCGCCCTTGAGGCGCTGGCCCGTGCCCCGCGCCAGCGTGCGGTGATCGCTTGGTTGGCCGATCAGGGGACAGGGGGACGGGGGGACGGAGGGACAGGGGGACAGGGGGACGCGGGGCCGGGGGGACGAGGGGACGAGGGGATGCGGGGACGCGGGGACACGGGGACACGGGGACAGGGAGACACGGGGACAGGGGGACAGGGAGACACGGAAACAGCGGGGGCTGACGGCTGGGGCGAGGCCGTGCCGCTACCTGAGCTGTACGCGGCGACTGGCGCCAACGCGACTTTGCTGCGCGAGCTTGAGCGGCGCGGCCTGCTGACCATCGAGCAGCGCGAAATACGGCGCGACCCCCTGGCGGGCGATGGGGTTCCGCGTGACCAGCCGCCGCCGCTGACCGAGGGCCAGCGCGTGGCCTACGAGGCTATCGTCGGCGCGGTCGAGCGCGGCACGGGTGAGGTCTTTCTGCTGCACGGGATCACCGGCAGCGGCAAGACTGAGGTCTATCTCCGCACGATTGCCCGTGCGATGCGCCTGGGGCGGCAAGCGCTGGTGCTGGTGCCCGAGATTGCGCTCACCGCCCAGCTTGTGCGCCGCTTCGCCGCCCGCTTCCCTGGTCGCCTGGCCGTGCTGCATAGCGGCCTGAGCCTCGGCGAGCGCTATGACGAGTGGCGGCGCCTGCGCCGGGGCGAAGCCCGCCTCGCCATCGGCTCGCGCTCGGCGGTCTTTGCGCCGCTGCCTGACCTGGGCCTGGTGATCGTCGATGAGGAGCACGAGCTTACCTACAAGCACGACGCCGCTCCGCGCTACCACGCCCGCGACACCGCGCTGCGCCTCGCCGAACTGACGGGCAGCAGCGTGATCCTCGGCAGCGCCACCCCTTCGGTTGAGTCGTACGAGCGGGCGACCCGTGGCGTGTACCGGCTGCTGGTGTTGCCCGAGCGCGTCGGCGGCGGCGTCACTGCCGACGGGATGCCCCGCTCGGTGCCGCTGCCGCTGCCGCCGGTGCGCCTGGTGGATATGCGCCGCGAACTCGCCAGCGGCAACCGCTCGATCTTCAGCCGTCCGCTGCAGCAAGCCCTGGATGAAACCCTGAGCCGTGGCGAGCAGAGCATCCTCTTTCTCAACCGGCGCGGCGCCGCCGCCTTTGTGATGTGTCGCGACTGCGGCCACGTCATAAGCTGCGGCACCTGCTCAGGGCCGATGACGCTCCATTATGACGACGAGGCCGACGGTCGCTCGGCGCGCTCGCAGCCCTCAGCCACGCTGATCTGTCACTCGTGCGGAACACGCGGCCCCATGCCATATATCTGCCCCCAGTGTCTAAGCCTGCGCGTACGCAGCTTCGGAGTCGGCACGCAACGTGTCGCCGAAGAGGTCGCCGCGCTCTTGCCGGGGGCGCGGGTGCTGCGCTGGGATCGCGACACCTCGGGCGGCAAAGGTGCCCACGGGCGCATGCTCGACGCGATGCTGCGCCGCGAGGTTGATGTGCTAGTCGGGACGCAGATGATCGCCAAGGGGCTTGACCTGCCCCTTGTCTCGCTGGTCGGCGTGGTCGCCGCCGACACGGGGTTGCACCTGCCCGACTTCCGCAGCGGCGAACGGGCCTTCCAACTGCTGACCCAGGTCGCAGGGCGAGCCGGACGGCGCACCGCTGGGTCGCAGGTGATCATCCAGACCTACAATCCCGAACATTACGCGCTGCTGGCTGCCCAAGAACACGATTACCCCGGCTTTTACGCGCAGGAGATCGCCTACCGGCGCGAGACGGGCTACCCGCCCTTCAGTCGGCTGGTGCGCTTTGTCTACGCGGCACCCAGCGCGGTCGCCGCCCAGCGTGAGGCCGAGCATCTGGCCGAGCGGATTGACGTGCAGATCGAGCGCCGTCAGCTTGTCGGCTGGGGGCTGGTTGGGCCAGCCCCCGCCTTCATCCAGCAGGCGCGTGGGCGCTGGCGCTGGCACCTAATCGTGCGCCTGCCCGCCGCGACCCCCGCCGCGACCCTGGTCGAAATCCTCGCCGCCCTCAGCCCGCTGGTCGGCTGGAGCGTTGATGTAGACCCGGCCCATGTGCTGTAGGCGGGACTGACCATGTTATAATTTGCTGTAGCATAGGTGCGATCCCAAACCTGCAACGTGACCTGGAGAACAAGCAGATGGCCTTACGACGTGTGCTGCGGATTGATAACCCGGACGACAAGAAGATCCTCAAGCTGCACTGTCAGCTTGTGAAGCTGCCGGATCGTACGCTCAAACAGTTGGTCGCCGATATGTTCGAGACGATGCACGCGGCCAACGGCGTCGGCTTGGCCGCCCCCCAGCTTGGCGTGCCCATCCGGCTCTGCGTGATCGGCATTCCCCCTGAGTATGAGGAGCAGCCCGACGGCAGCGAGGTCGAGGTCGCCCCCGCCGAAGAGTACGTCTTCTTCAACCCGAAGATCGTTAAGACGAGTGGCGAAGAGGTGATGCGTGACGAGGGCTGCCTGAGCTTGCCCGGCTGGTACGGCCAAGTGCCTCGTCAGACCTGGGTCACGGTGGAGTTTCAGGACATCGCCGGGAAGCCCCGCCGGATTCGCAAGGCCGATGGGCTGCTCGGTTGGGCGCTTCAGCACGAGATTGACCATCTCCACGGGGTCCTCTTCACCGAGCTGATCCGCGACCTTGGCACGCTGCGCGACATCACCCGCGAGCCTGAACCCGAGGTCGAACACGCCCC
>CAIWXH010000797.1 GCA_903916565.1 uncultured Oscillochloris sp.
GACGCCCACAAACCCGAGACGGCGCTCCTCGCCGCAGCCGCAGGGCACTACACTGGCGAGGGCTGGCACCAGCGCAAAGATGGCACGCGCTTCTGGGCCAATGTGGTGATCACCCCCCTGAGCGACGACACCGGACGCCTGACCGGCTTCGCCAAGGTTGTTCGCGATGTGACCGAGCTGCGCCAGCGCGCCGAGGAGCTGGAGCAACGGGTGGTCGAGCGCACCGCCGAGCTTGCCGCTGCCAACGACGAGCTACGGACGACCGAAACCCGCCTGCTCGTCTCACTCCACGAGAAAGAGGTGCTGCTCAAAGAAATTCACCACCGGGTCAAGAATAATCTCCAGGTGGTGACGAGCCTGCTCCGGCTGCAAGCGCGGCAGGTACGTGACACGGCAGCGGTGGACGCTTTGCGCGAGAGCCGCCAACGGGTCGAGGTGATGGCGATTGTCCACGAACTGCTCTACCGCGCCGACGACGTGACCTCAATTGACGTGAAGGTCTACCTTAGGCAACTTGGCACGCAGTTGCTCCGCATCTACAACGAAGCGCGTGGTCATGTGACGCTCACGGTTACCGCCGAAGATGTCTGGCTGAGCCTTGACCAAGCGGTGCCGTGCGGGCTGATTATCAACGAACTGCTCTCGAACAGCTTTAAGTACGCCTTCCCCACGGGAGAATCTGGCAGCATTGGCATTGACCTGAGCGCCACGGCCCCGGATCAACTCACCCTGAAGGTCTGGGACACCGGGGTTGGCCTGTCGACCGAACCCGACGCGACCCGCAGCAACTCGTTCGGCATGACCCTGGTGCAAGACTTGGTGCGCCAATTGCACGGCACCATGCGTACCGAGAATACGGCGGGGGTCACAAATATGATCACCTTCCCTATGCACGCTAGGCCGACCAGTGGCTAAGCTGGCACAGAGGACGAACCTATGGCTTCCGCATCAATCCTGATTATGGCAGTCTGGCCCACCGGGCCGAGCTTGAGCCAACGCTGGACAACGATCTTCCGACGCTTCTGGGCGACAGCACGCAGATCCGCTTTCCTGTAGGCGACGTGGCGGCGTCCCGCAAGACGACACCAATTAGCGTGCGGGCGCACAGGCCGGTGGTGTGCTGAGCCAAGGCTCAAAGCTGAGATTATTCCCAACCGAGTCACCGCGACCAAGCGGGTTGACATCAGGCTCATAGGGGCCGGTACTCTCGCCCCACCAGTTATTCCGCATATCGAGCAGAATTTCGCTGACCGCGCCGCGCCCGAGGCCGTAGCGCAGGTAGGTCGGAATAACGGGCGCGATGTGTTCGTCGATCACATTATTCTCGACGCGCAGCTCCATCGGGAGGACGCCGTTGGGCTTGACCTGGGGCGTCTGGGTGCGTAAGCCAAAGCCCATCCCGTCGCCAACTAGGCTATTGCAGAGGAGGCTGCCCTTGAGCGGGCCATTCGTGGCGAGCTGGAGATTGGGCGCCCCGCCACGGATCAGGTTGCCCTCGATGGTCAGATTGAGCGTCTCGAAGGTGCTGCTGTTGCTAATTCGCACCTGGGGCGTCCCGTCGCCGAGCCGGTTGCCGCCGAAGCGATTGCCGGTCAGGGTAACGAAGTTGCCGCGACCGTAGCTGGCCTCAAGGGCGGGGCCGAACGGCATATCATTGCCGGCGACCTCGCTGTCGCGCATTTCGAGCTTCGTCTCGGTGAGCAGGATCGCGCCGCCGTTATCATTGAAGCGGCTCCCGCGCACAACAAGCTCGCTGTGGTCAACGGCCAGCACGATACCGCCAGCGCCGCCACCGCGCACCTCGGTCTGCTCAAGCACAATGAAGCTGGCAGGCCGTCCGAAGAGGCCGCTCCAGCGCGCGCCCGTCGCGCCGACAAGGCGCACGGGCTGCCCAGGCTTGCCCAGCGCCAGGAAGCGCCCGCCATCCACATAGATCGAAACCCCAGGGTCAAGGCGGATCTCGACCCCCGGCTCGATGAGCAACTCGGCACCGGGGACGATCTGCACATCGCGATGCAGGGTGATCGGACTCTGGCTTGCGGCCCAGCGCACATTGCCGCGCAGCACATCGGCGGGCGGCGGCGGCGGCGGGCCTTCGGTCGGCGTCGGTGGCTCGGTCGTCGCCGTGGCCTCAAGCGACATATCAATGGTGGGCACTGGCCGGGGTGCGCTGGCGGTCACCACCGGCACCATGGTCGGCACCAGCACTGACGGCGGCGGGGGCGCAATGGTCGGCGTGATCACCAGCACCGGCGCCCGCGTAGGCGCGGGCACGGGCGTAACCACCGTTGGGTTGAGCGCAGGCGGCGGCGGGGTGCCTTCGCCAACGGGGCCGGGGTAGCCCGCAGTGGCCGACGGGCGCGGCGCGGCGGTACTTACTGTGGGCGCCAGACCACCGGCTGGTCTGGCGACGGTCGGCGAAGGTTCAAGCTGTACGTCGCCGGTGGGAATAAGCAGACCGCCCGTGCTGGTGGTAAGGCTCGTGCTGGTAAGGGTCATGCCCGGACTGGTGGCAAGGCTCGTGCTGGTGGGGGTGATAGCCGTGCTGGTCGCGGGCAGACCCACGGTCGTGGCGGTACTGACGACCGTGCCGCGCTCGTTGCCACCAATGGGGTACGCATCCGTCGTGGGGCTATCTGGGGACAGACTGGGCACAAGCGTGGGGGCGGGCGAACCAGCCGCAGCCTGGGTCGTCAACGCGACACCGGCGGTCGTCTGTGCAATAGTCGTGGCGTCGAGGGACTGGTTGGGGCCAGAACTCGGCGTGAAGAGGAACGTCAGGGCGACGGCGATGATAAGGAAGGCGAGAGCGCCAAGCAGGAGGAGCGTGTCACGGCTGATCCCGCCTCCCTGGGGGCGCTCGGGCTGCTGTTCATCCTGGGCCAAGCTTGCAGACCTCCGGCGTCGTGGGTGGGAACTTGCTGGCAGTGTACCATAGGCCGAAAGGTGCCGCAACGCATGTGCAGCCAGGGGTAGGGCGGTTGCAACGTCGTGCTGCGGCCCCCCGCCCGGTGGCTGAAGCTACGGGCTAGTAGCTGAAGCGGGCTGCCGAGCCTGCTTCAGCAGGCTTTGCAACCAAGAGCCGGGGGCTTCAGCCCCCGGCGGGTCTTGCGCCTTAGCCAAGGTTCGTGACGGTTTTATCGTTTGGCCCCGCGCAGGGCATTCAGTCCGAAACCTAGCACCTGAAACCCAGCACCTGAAACCTTGGCTTAATTAATCGTCTCGACGCTATTGGTCGCCATGTAGATCACACGCTCGCCAATGTTGGTGGCGCGGTCAGCGACACGCTCAAGGGTGTGAACCACATCAAGCATATCAATGGCCGCCTCGAAAAGATCGGGGTGGGCCTGGGCAGCGGCGATAATCTCGGCCCGCAGCTTATCTTCCAGCTCATCGACATGCTCGTCGCTCGCGGTCAGCGAATAGGCCATCTCGGCGTCTTGGCGCAAGAACGCCTGGAGGCTGGTATTGACCATCTGGATGGCGAGGTAGGCCATCGCCTGAATTTGCGGCGGCGGGGGCAGCAGCGCACGGCGGCGAGTGGCCCGCCGCACCCGCTTAGCAATGCTGTTGGCGTAGTCGCCAATGCGCTCAAGCTCGCCCGCAATCGCGGTGACCACCACGCAGAGCCGCAGGTCGCTGGCGACAATCGGCTGTTGGGTTGCCAGCAGGTGAATGGCGCGCTCTTCAAGGCTGCGCCAGACCTGATCGATCTGCGCGTCGTCGTTGATCACCTGGGCAGCAATGACTGTGTCCCACGTCTCAAGTGCCTGCGTGGCGCGACGTAACGCCTGTTCGACCATGCTGCCCATGCGTAGCAGGTCGTCCCGCAGGCTCCCAATCTGATGGGCGTAGCGCTCACGTAAGGGGGCCATGCGCGTCTCCTACTTAGACAAGGTTTCAGGTATCGGGGTTCAGGTTTCAGCAGGGCTGAGGCACCGGCACCCGCCGCCCCCGGCTCTCTTGGGTGCGAAGCCTGCCTTCGCAGGCTGTTAAGGCCGCGTAGGCGGCCTTCGCATCCCGTAGCCCGTGGCTTCAGCCACCGGGCGTGGGAAGGATACCATACGTCTCGGGCCGCCGCTACGCTTTGCGGAAGCGAAACGCCTGCGGCCCGCTCTCGACGAGGATCGTGTCGCCCTCGCGGAAGGTGCCCCGCAGCAGTTCGCTCGCCAGGGGATTCTGAATGCGCTGCTGGATGACCCGCTTGAGCGGGCGCGCCCCATAGACCGGGTCGTAGCCCTCGCTGGCAAGCTGCGCCTGCGCGCTCGGGGTTAGCTCCAGGCCCAGCTTGCGGTCGGCCAGCAAGTCGCGCAGCCGCCCAAGCTGGATCGCCACGATCTCGCCAATCTGGTCACGGCTCAACGGGCGGAAGACGATCACCTCGTCAATCCGGTTCAGGAACTCGGGGCGCAGCTCGCTCCGCAGCTCGTCCAGCACCGCCGTGCGAATCTCTTCCTCGCCCACGCTGTCTTGGGTCAGCTCCTGAATCATTGACGAGCCGATGTTGCTGGTCATAATCACGACGGTGTTTTTGAAGTTGACCACACGGCCTTGCCCATCGGTGAGCCGTCCGTCGTCAAGCACTTGGAGCAGCACGTTGAATACGTCGGCGTGCGCCTTTTCGACCTCATCAAACAGCACGACCGCATACGGCTTGCGGCGAATCGCCTCGGTGAGTTGGCCGCCCTCGTCGTAGCCGACGTAGCCGGGAGGGGCGCCGATCAGGCGGGCGACGCTGTGCTTCTCCATATACTCGGACATGTCGATTCGCACCATCGCCTGCTCATTGTCGAAGAGGAACTCGGCCAAAGCGCGGGCCAACTCAGTCTTGCCCACGCCCGTCGGGCCAAGAAAGAGGAACGAGCCAAGGGGCCGATGCGGGTCTTGCAGACCAGCGCGCGAGCGGCGCACCGCATTGGCGACCGCGCCGACCGCCTCGTCCTGGCCGACGACGCGCAGGTGCAGACGCGCCTCCATCTTCAGCAGCTTCTCGACCTCACCCTCAAGCAGCCGCGTCACCGGTACGCCGGTCCACTTGGCGATAATCTCGGCAATATCCTGCGCGTTCACCTCCTGGCGCAGCAAGGTGTTCGTGCTGGCCGCCGCCTCGGCCAGCGCCAACTCGCGCTCGAAGCGGGCC
>CAIWXH010000798.1 GCA_903916565.1 uncultured Oscillochloris sp.
CTAACACCGCTCGCCGTAGCCCGCTCGCTGCGCGCGAAGGTCACGGGGGCGGGCCAGTTATCGTTCGCCATTGGGCGTGCGTCGTGCTGGGCGGCAGCCTCGCCAGCGCGACGGCCAAAGACTAGGCACTCAAGCAGCGAGTTTGAGGCGAGCCGATTAGCCCCGTGGACGCCGGTGCAGGCCGCCTCGCCTGCGGCAAAGAGACCCGGCAGGTTCGTAGCGCCGTCGAGGTCGGTACGGATGCCGCCCATCAGATAGTGCGCGGCAGGGGCCACCGGGATCGCAGTCGTCACCGGATCCAGCCCTTCCTCGCGCAGCTTGGCGCAGATCGTCGGGAAGTGCAACTCGATCCGCTCACGCGGCAGGTGCGTCAGATCAAGCAGCACATAGTCGCTATGCGTTATTCGCATCGCCGCGTAACTGCCCCGCGTGACCACATCGCGGGGCGCCAGCTCGGCGCGGGCATCGTAGGCGGGCATAAAGCGCGCCCCGTCAATGGTACGCAGAATGCCGCCCTCGCCACGCGCCGCCTCGGTGATCAGAAAGCCAGCCCCGGCGCGGGTGCGATAGACCGTCGGGTGGAACTGCACAAACTCCATATCGGCCACCTCGGCCCCAGCGCGATAGGCCATCGCGATACCCTCGCCAAGCGCGGTGGGCTGGTTGCTGGTCAGCCCGTAGAGCGCCCCGGCGCCGCCGCTGGCGATAATCGTCGCCCCGGCCAACAGGCGCTGCCAGCGCCCCGCCGAGTCGCGGGCCAGGGCGCCAATGACGCGCCCGCCGCTGTCGAGCAGATCAGCGGCCTGCCAGCCCTCAAGCAGCGTGATGCGCGGGTGCGCGCGGGCCTCCTCAATCAGGGCCATGGTCACCGCGAGGCCGGTGGCGTCGCCGACGTGGACGATGCGGCGGGCCGAGTGGCCGCCCTCAAGCCCAAGGGCGAAGCGGGCCGCGTCGTCACGCGCAAAGGGCACCCCACGGGCGGCCAGGTCGCGCATCAGGGCGGGCGCCTCGTGGGCCAGGGCGCCCACGGCGACCGCATCGGCAAGGTCGGCGCCTGCCACCAGCGTGTCGGCGATATGCGCCAGCGGCGAGTCGGCAGCGTCAAGGGCGGCAGCAATCCCGCCCTGCGCCATGGCCGAGTTGCTCTCGGGCAGGGCGCCACGGGCCAGCACCAGCACATCGGTGTGCGCCGCCGCCGTCAGCGCCGCCGTTAGCCCCGCTGCGCCCGCGCCGATCACCAGGACGCCGACGCGGCGGGTGGGCGCGTTGCGCGGGAGTTCCTTCAGGACGTACCGTGGAGCGTCAATCATAGAAGCCTCCGCCTAACCCAGTTCAGCAGTTTTACCACGAAGCCCACGAAGCTCACGAAGCGATCCGCTACAGCGGCCAGATATTGCGACTCGCCACGTTTGCGGTCAGATCAAGGTGAACGGCTGGACTGCTCTTCGTGTGCTTCGTGGGCTTCGTGGTGAACAATCCTGCCGCTCGTAGTTACGCTACAGCGCGATCATCCGCTCGATGGCCGTGCGCGCCCGCGCCGCCAACTCAGGCTCGACCGTGACCACATGGGTCAGATCGCGCAGACTGTCGCGCACCTTCGCCAGGGTGATCAGCTTCATATACTTGCAACTGATCGACTCATCAACAGGCAAAAACGCCTTAGTCGGGTTGGCCTTCCGCATGCGGTGCAGCACGCCAATCTCGGTGGCGACCACAAACTGGGTAGACGCGCTGGCCGCCGCGTGGCGGATCATGCCCTCGGTGGAGAGAATGTGCGTGCCTGCGGCGCTGAGCTTGCCGGTGGCGAGGTAGTGCAGCGTGCTGCTGACACAGCCACACTCGGGGTGAATGAGCAGCTCGGCACCGGGCAGCGCGGCGCGTTGCCGCTCGACCAGCGCAGGCTGAATGGCCGCGTGGACGTGGCACTCGCCCGCCCAGAGGTGCATGGTGCGCCCGGTGATCTGGCGCAAGTAGCTGCCCAAAAACATATCGGGCAGGAACAGAATCTCTTTAGCGTCGGGAATGGCCCGGATCACCCGCTCGGCGTTGCCCGAAGTGCAGCAGTAGTCGCTCTCGGCCTTGACTTCGGCGGTGGTGTTGACATAACTGACTACCACGGCACCAGGGTGTTCGGCCTTCCAGGCGCGCAACTGCGCGGCGTCAATCGAGGCGGCCAACGAGCAGCCAGCCTCGGGGTCGGGAATCAGGACGGTCTTTTCGGGCGAGAGAATGGCCGAAGTCTCGGCCATGAAATGCACGCCGCAGACCACCAGCACCGGCGCAGCGCTCTGCGCGGCGTACTGGGCCATACCCAGCGAGTCGCCCACATAGTCGGCCAGATCCTGAATTTCGCCGTACTCGTAGTTGTGGGCCAAAATGACCGCGTGACGCTGCCGCCGCAGCGTGCCGATCTCCGCAGTGAGAACGGCGGCGGTTTCAGCGGTATCGTGATAGAGTGCTAGGGCCATCGCGTTAACCTCCTGATCAACCAGGCTTCACAGTTCGTTATTAGTGTATAAATAACACTATATGGAGGCAGTAAAGAGAGCCGTGCGACTACTTTGTGTCATCCTGACACTAAAAACCTACCCGAAAAATGGCCGCACGGCCTATTGTACATGTGACACTTGCGGGAGCATACCACCCTCGCCCTCTGTTGTCAAGGGGACACAAAGGGGGCTAGAGCGGTTGCAACGTCATTCGCCGGGGGGCTGAAGCCCCCGGCGCTGCGCGGCGGGACTTTGACGTAACCCTGTGGCTGCCGCATCGGGTTATCACAATCATCGCAACTTGATCTATCATAGTCCCCATTGCATCCGTAGACGGCACGTCGCACAATAGTGACAGGCCGCAGGTGCAATTCTACGGCCTGCTACGTTCATGCGTATGTAGAAAGCGCTACACGCCGGGACATCCCGGTCACTGGGTATGTCATGATCTCACGGACCGCGATTGCGACGACTCTGCGTGCCCATCTCACCCCTGACCTCACCGCGCAGCTTGAGCGCACCGGCGATCTGCCTGCCGATGCGCGGGCGCGCCTCGCCGCCGATTTGCGCGCCCAATTGGCTGCCTGCGCCGCCTTCCTTCCCGCACGCCTGGTGCGCGCCCAGTTGGCGGATCCACAGCCGGGTCGCGTCAGTGGTGCCTTCTGGGAAGGTAGCCTGCTCTTCGCCGACCTCTCCGGCTTCACCGCGCTCTCCGAGCGTCTGAGTGCGCTGGGGCGCCAGGGTGCCGAGGAGATTAGCACCGTGATCTGCCGCCTGTTCGACGCGCAGATTGCCGAGCTGCACGCGCACCAGGGAATGCTGTTCAAGTTCGGCGGCGACGCCATCACCGCATTTTTCGACGCCGAGAGCCTTGGCCCTGCCCACGCGACTGCCGCCGCCGCCGCCGCGCTGGCGATGCAGGCGCGTATGGCCGAGTTTGTCGGGATGCAGACTCGCGCCGGCACCTTCACCCTGCGGCTGCGCGTGGGCGTGCATAGTGGGCGCGTCTTTGCCGCCGAGGTGGGCGATACGGCCCATATCGAATTGGTGGTCACCGGCCCCGAGGTCAACCGGGTGGCGATGGCCCAAGAGATCGCCGAGCCTGGGCAGGTCGTGATCAGCGACCAGACCGCCGCGCTGATTCCTGGGGTCACGCTGCACCCCGCCAGCCAGGGCTTCCACCTGCTGACGGCGCTGCTGCCGCCCAATTTGCCGCCGCCCCCGCCTGACCCGGTGGCCCACAGTGGCCCCGACGACATGTCTACGCTGACCCGCCTCGCCAACGAACTGGCCGCCATTCGCCCCTATCTGGTGCGCGGTCTGCCCCGCCGCTACCTTGATGCTGGTGAACCTAGCGTGGGCGAATTCCGCCCCGTCAGTGTGCTCTTCGCCAATGTTCACGACTTTAGCGCGATCCTCGCTGGCCTCCAGCACGCGCCCGCCACCGCTGCCGCCGTCTTCAACGCCTACTATCGCCGCGCCCAAGAGGTCGTCCATCGCTACGACGGGATCGTCAATAAGGTGGATATGTACACCCACGGCGATAAGCTGATGGTGCTGTTCGGTGCGCCTGCCGCCCACGAGGACGACCCCACCCGCGCTGCGCGCTGTGCGCTTGATCTGGCCGAAGCGCTGGCTGAAGCTAATGTGGAAATCGCCACGCTGCTCGGTACCAATTCATCTGACCATAGCGCACGCCTCTTCCAGAAGATCGGCATCAACACTGGCACCGTGTTCGCGGGCCGGGTGGGCGGGGCCACGCGCTACGAGTACACCGTGATGGGCTCGACCGTCAACCTCGCGGCCCGCCTGATGTCTGCCGGGGCCGACGGTGATATCTTGCTCTCGCCAAGCGCCCGCGCCGCCGTGACCAACCAGATTAAGCTGGAGGATGGCCCGACCTTAACGCTGAAGGGCATCGCCGGGCCAGTTGTCCCCGCCCGCGCACTCGGATTCGCCGAGGCCGCCTTGGCCCGCCGTGACGGCGGGCGCACGGCCACGACGAGCGCCGTCCCGCTGATTGGGCGTGACACCGAATTGGCGTCCTTGCTCCAAGCGAGTGCGGCGGCCCTTGCCGGGCGGGGCCGGGTGCTGGCCCTGGTGGGTGAGGCTGGGGCCGGCAAGACTCGCCTCGCCGAAGAGTTGTTCCAGCGCCTCGTGGTTTCCAGTGTTGTCCCCGGACAGCTCGGCGTGCCCGCGTTCGAGATCCTGATTAGCGAGTGCCAGAGCTACGAGCAGCGTATCCCTTACGCGGCCATGCGCGGCCCGTTGCGCGGCCTGCTCAGCCTGGGCGAGCGCAGCCTGGGTGCGCCCGATTTGGGCGCCTACCTGAGCGCCCGTGTGCATCAGCTCGCGCCCGAGCTTGAGCGCTTCGCCCCGCTGCTTGGCGATGCGCTTGGTCTGCCCGTCGAGGAGAGCGCACTGACGGCCTCGCTGACGCCCGAACAGCGCCACGACCGGCTGCAGGATCTGGTGGTCGCCCTTTTCCACGGCTTAACGCACCGCGACCCGCTGCTCGTGCTGATTGAGGATGCCCACTGGGCCGACTTGCCCTCGCAGGAGTTGATGGGCCGCCTTGCCGAACGCGCCGCGAGCTTGGCGCTGCTGTTGGTCTTTACCTATCGGTTTGAGCCGCCCATTGAGGCACCGTGGGACAACCTGCCCCTCACCCAGCGCGTCGTCCTCGGCGAGCTCTCAACCAATGATAGCGCCGCCCTGCTGGCGGCGCTGCTCGGCGGCAGCCCGCCCCCGGCGATCCTGCCGCTGCTCGACCGCACGCAGGGCAATCCCTTCTTTATCGAGGAACTCGTGCGCGCCCTCGTGACCGGCGGCGTCTTGCGCCGTGACGATGCGGGGGTCTGGCAACTCGACCGCAAGCTTGAGGAGGTGGAGCTGCCCAAGAGCATCGAGGGGCTGCTGCTTGCCCGCCTCGACCGGCTCGACGAGCCGCGTCAGGCGCTGGTGCAGGTGGCCTCGGTGATCGGGCGGCGCTTCCCGCGCCCGGTGGTCGAGGGCGTCTACACCGGCACCGACGGGCTTGACGAGAGCTTGCAGCGCCTGGTCAGCTTCGAACTCATCCAGGCCGAGCAACTCGACCGGGTGCTGGCCTACCTCTTCCGCCACGCCCTGCTGCGCGATGTCGCCTACGATGGCATCCTTTACGCCCGCCGTCGGGTGCTGCACGGGCGCGTGGCCCGGCGCATCGAGGAACTTAGTCGCGACAATATAGACGACGGCCTCGCCATTCTGGCCTGGCACTATCTTCAGGCCGAAGAGTGGACGCCTGCGCTCGACTATCACACGCGGGCCGCCGACCAAGCGGCGCGACGCTTCGCCAACCGTGATGCGCTGGCGCTGTATGCGACGGCCCTGGGGGTCGCCGCGCACCTGGAGGGGCAAACTGAGGCGGCGTGGCTCGCCACCCAGATCGCCACGCTCCACGAGCGCAGCGGCGAACTGCGGCTGCTGTTGGGCGAGTACGACGACGCGGAGGCTCACTTCGGTACGGCGCTCACGCTGGCGACCGGCGCCTCCGAGCGCTGGCTCCGCCTGCATCGGCTGCTCGCCAATGTGGAAGAGCGCCGCTCGCGCTACGAGGAAGCCTTCACCTGGCTCCAGACGGGCATGGCGCGGGCGACGGCGCAGCTACGCAGTGAGATGGCCTGCTGCTACGTCTTCGGTGCCGGAATCTACTTTCGGCAGGGCGAGTATCCGAAGGCCCTGGAGTGGGCACGGATGGGCCTGCGCCTCGCCATTGAGGTGCGCGGCCAGTCTGACCAGGCGCGGGCGCTCAAGCTGATCGGCAATACCTATCGCCAGCAGGGCAACCTCGCCGACGCCATCGCCAGCCTAGAGCA
>CAIWXH010000799.1 GCA_903916565.1 uncultured Oscillochloris sp.
CGCTGAAGCGGCCACACCCATCGGCACCAAGGCCCACACGTGCGGAAGCGTGAACCACACGGCGCGGCGTGGGCTGCCGGTGCGCCCATTGCGCGTACCGCACAGAGGTGCTACACTCATAGAGCAATATCAACCGAATACGTCTCGTGCAAAGTCCACTCGATGCTGGTCGGCGCTGAGTGGGCTTTGTGCATGCTGATGAGAAGTATAGCACAGCGATCTCCAATTTGGGCTATGGTACCTCGGCGATTTCAGTGGCCCAAACAGCGTTGATTTCCCGTGGCCCCGACAAGGTGCGCTGCCCGCATCGGCCCTGGGCACATGCGGGGCACAGCGCCTCGTGCGCCTCGGTGACCTCGACGCCACCGCCGAAGCAGTGGGGTGCGAAGAAATCCAAGAGGCCGCTGGTCGTCAATGGACGCCACGACCGTGCGCTCGACGCGCTACCGCAACAGCCAGCATTGACGCCCTGCTTCCAGTCCAGGTTGTGGCCGATGATCCGCGTGCCAATGTGCGGCAGTATCCATGCGGTGCCCAATGGTGCGCCGCTGCCCGACCCGCTCCCGACACCCTGAGCTGCCGCCGTCACTCCGATCCTCGCGGGCCTGGAGCGGCGCAACCTGGGCCAGGATAATCGGCTGGCCGTCAGTGGCCGTGCGCCACACACCCGTGACGCGCTCAAGACGCGGCTGTGCGGCTTCCGCGCGACGCAGCACGAGGGCCGCGATCCCAAGCAGGTGCACATTGTCGTGGCGTAGGCACTCGGCTATACTGAGCGCACCTTCGGTCGAGCGCATCACGCGCGGGGATTTGTCGATGGAGATGCTCACCCACCTAGACCTCAGCGGCTTCACGTCAATTCGCCAATTAGCGGGCTTGGAGCTGCGCCCACTGAACGTGCTGCTTGGCGCGAACGGGGCGGGCAAGTCGAATCTGATCGCCTGCTTCAAGCTGGTGCACTGGATGCTGTCCGCGCCCGGTACGCTCCAGTTGTACCTGGGCACGGTGGGCGGCGCGAACATCCTGCTGCATGACGGCGCGCGCGTGACCCCGCAGATCACGGCGGAACTGACCTTCGCCGCCGAGGACACGGTGCGGGCGTATCGGTTTCGACTGGTGTACGCGGCGGGTGACACGCTGGTGTTCGCCGATGAGGCCGTGCGCGTCAGCCTTGTAGATCATCTGCCTGGGGACTGGGTTGCATTCGGCGCGGGGCACCGCGAGGCCCAGCTTGTTGCGCGTGCGGAGCAGGGCGATCCCACCGCACGGGCGATTCACACGCTCCTGCGGCGCTGCATGGTCTACCAGTTTCACAACACCGCCGAGACGGCCCGCGTGCGCCAGCGCTGGAATGTTGATGACCACCAACTCCTGAAGGATGACGCGGCCAACCTGGCCCCGGTACTCCTGCATCTCCGCGAGCGCCAGCCGCAACACTATGCCCGCATCGTCGGCACGATCCGCCAGATTGCGCCCTTCTTCGCCGATTTCGAGCTGGCCCCAAGCGGCGGGACGGTGCTGCTCCAGTGGCGCGAGCGCGGCAGCGATATGATTTTCGGCGCCCACCAAGCCTCGGATGGCACGCTGCGGGTGATGGCCCTCGTGACGCTCCTGCTCCAGCCGACGGCGTCACTGCCAGGGCTGCTCATCCTGGATGAGCCGGAACTGGGCCTGCACCCGTTTGCGATCAACATCATCGCCGGGCTGCTCAAGAGCGCCGCGACCCGCACCCAGATTCTGCTCGCCACGCAATCCATGACGCTCATTGACTATTTCGAGCCAGACGATCTCATCGTGGTTGACCGACCAGATCGCGCCTCGACCTTTCGACGGCTTGACGCGGCCCAACTCGCGGTGTGGCTTGCGGACTACTCACTCGCCGAGCTGTGGGAGAAGAATGTGTTGGGGGGACGCCCCGCATGATCCGGCTGCATCTGATTGGCGAGGGCCAGACCGAGGAAACCTTCGTACGCGATGTGCTGGCACCGCATCTCGCCGCGTATGCGGTCTTCACCGATGTGCGCTGCATTGACACCTCACGGCGGCGCGGGCATCGAGGCGGAATCGGTCGTCACTATGCGCCGATCCGCCGCGACCTCCAGCGCTGGCTGGCAGAAGACCCGCGCCCCGAGGCGCGCTTCAGCACGCTGCTCGATCTCTACGGTCTGCCGACGGATATGCCCGCTGCTGATGGAGCGCAGCAGCTTGCCGACCCGTATGCGCGGGTGTCCTGCCTTGAGCAGGCGTTCGCGGAGAATGTCGCCGACCCGCGCTTCATCGCCCACATCCAGCTCCACGAGTTTGAGGCGCTGCTGTTGAGCGACCCGCAGCAGTTCGACTGGGAATTTCTGGAACACACGCGAGCGATCCGACAGCTCGCACAGATCGCCGCGCAGTTTGCCAGCCCGGAGCTGATTGACGACGGCTACGCAACCGCACCCTCGCGCCGGATCGCGGCCCTCATTCCAGAGTACGCACTGCGGAAGTCGTCGGCGGGGCCGCTGATTGCGGCGAAGATCGGCCTCCCGACGATCCGCGCCCGCTGCCCCCATTTCGCCGACTGGCTCACGCATCTGGAGGGGCTGACTGCCAAGGCGCGCTGATTGCACCACTGATGGACGCTGCGTGAAACGACGAGGCACAATGCACGACCACGATTCCATCCGCGCCGCTCTACGCGCGAAGCCGGGGGCGGGGGAGACGTTCCCCTTCGACGCGACCACCCTGGTCGCCAAGGTCGAGGGCAAGCTGTTCGCCCTGCTGCCGCTGACGGCGCTGCCCATGCAGCTCTCGCTGAAGGTCGATCCCGGCTACGGCGAGGTGCTGCGGGAAACCTACCCGGCGATCCAGCCGGGCTACCACCTCAACAAGCAGCACTGGATCACACTCACCCTCGATGGGAGTCTGGAGCCAGCGCTGGTGCAGTCCCTCATCGACGAGTCCTACCGCCTCGTGGTGCGCGGGTTGCCGCGTGCCGCCCGCACCCGCCTGGCGGCACCGCCCGACGCGGCAGGCTGACGGGGCACCCCGAACGCGGCGACGCCCCGTGTCCCACGGTGGCTGCCACGAGCAGGCTCCATTGGGGATGGTCAGACGGCGAGCGAGTCCGACACCCCCATTATCAGCAGATCACAAGCCCGATAGGAGCGTACCGAGCAAGCAATGTCAGACAAATAGAGCCGCGCTCGCATTGATAGGCGAGCGCGGCTCCGCGAGAAGGCGGGGTTACATCCGGGCCAGAATCTCGACCTTCTTGGCGTCGTACTCGCTCTGCGAAATGAGTTCCGCAGTGAGCAGCGTCTTCAGCTTCTTCAGTGTCTCGACAGGATCCTCGGTCGCGGGCTGGGTGATGGGCGGTTCGGGAAGGGCTAGAGCCGGGGGCAGAGCGGGCGGGGCAGGCGGGACAGGGGGCGCAAGCGGGTTCGTGAGCGGCGAGGACAAAACGATGTTCTGCGCCCCGGCCCGGCGCTCCTCCATCTCGCGCTGTCGGCGCTCCTCGCGTACATGCTCCTCCATCGCCTGAGCGGCCTGGTAGATGCGTCGGGCCTGCACCTTGGGCAAGTACTCGAGGGTCAGCACCTGTCCGGTGACGACCTTCATGGTGATAGTGGCACCGATCATCCCTTCCTTGAGCTTCGCGTCGCGGAGGTCACGCCAGATATAGTCGTCAAAATCCGCGCCACCGAGCAGCTTGGTGCGGTAGATGATGAAGCGCTTGTTCGTGAGCACAATGCAGTCGGGCGAGATGGTGAGCACGGGACGGCTCTGAACCGCGATATAGTGAATCTCCTCGCCGGGGGTGAGGATCTGTGAGACAGTTGTGTAGGCATGCTGCACTGCCGCCGGGTCCTGCTGCTCACCCAGGAAGCGCTGGAGCGCGTTGACAGATGGAGCGCTAGAACCACTCGGCGCGAGGGCACCGCTGGGCCGCTGCCCGGCCCGCAGTTGCGCCTGTCGCTCTCGGGCAAGCGCGTTCTCCGGCTCGAGGACGAGCACTTTACCAAGGCAGTTGATCGCATACTCCGGCGTTTTGGCGACCTCCGCGAGCAGCATCCATGCACGGGAGTGCTGCGGATCCTCGCTGACGAGTTGCTTGAGTATATCTCGGGCCGCCGCGGCATCACCTCGATTTGCTGCCTCGATCGCCTGTGCAAATGTAACCTGCTGCTTCATACGGATCCTCCTTAGGGATGTTCCACGCCGCGTCGATTCGCCGCCGTGGCGCTGTGATAGGTCGTCGTCTCGGACAGAGTATGTTCGATAATCGAAAGATTGACCATGTGATCGTCTTGGGCTGACCACAAAATGGCTGACCGTTGGAGCATCCACTGCCAGTGTTCTTCCGCAGAAGTGCAAGGCATTCACTGTACGTCCTGGCGTATCAGGGCAAGCGCCGATTCTGCGTTGGACATGTGATCAAGTGGTCAACGTATGGTGCGGAGTGCATCCTCAGCGCGATTGGTGGGGGCCATGCCCACGCGTTGGGTGCGGAACTCGGCGGCGATGCGCGCCTTGAGCTGCGCGACGCGTGCCAGATCGATCTCGGTTCCCGTTCGCACCTGCCGACGCCAGCGCCGCAGATCCTGGTCAAGGCGTTCGCTCATACCAATAAGCACCCGACAGCACGCCGCATCGCCACCGACAAAGTGATCGACCGCAGCGGCCACTTGGCCCCACCCGCTGAGACGGAAGAACCCAATACAGAAATCTACGCGGTGGGCGTGCTGAAGGGTTTTGAGAAGGACATCAACCAGCTTCTGGTCGATGTTGTCGAAGATTTTGCTGGCCTGCTTCGATGTCATGAGGCAACGTACTTTCCGCAGCGGTGGTACGGTGGGCAGCGCCGAGCGCAACGACCCACCCAGGATTCGCGCCGCCCGCGTCAGCGCATGCCGCCTTGTTGCGGGTACGGGGGCGTGGTATGCTAGGGGCGTCGCGCACAATCCAAGATGTTCACACAAGGCCCGCTCGCAGCTTCCCGGCAATGAGTGGGCTTTGTGCATGCTCGGGCGTAGTATAGCACGGCGGGAGTCAGATTTGCACGCGTGCGCCTTAGCAATTCCGCTGGCATCTCCGGTACCGCAGACGACGTTGATTTCCATTGGCCCCTGCTAGTTCCGCTGCCAGCGCCGCCCCTGGGCACATGCGGGGCACAGCGCCTCGTGCGCCTCGGTGACCTCGACGCCACCGCCGAAGCAGTGGGTTGCGAAGAGATCCAAGAGGCCGATGGTCGTCAATGGACGCCACGACCGTGCGCTCGACGCGCTGCCGCAGCCGCCCGTAGCGTGTCCACGTATTGCGCTGCATCGACGTGCTGCCGCAGGTGTGCGCCGAGATCTTCGGTCGCTGCGGCCCTCCTGGAGGATGTACCGCTGACGGCACCGAAAGGATACGGTGGTACCACTGGTACCGTAGGACGTGCGTGTTGCTCGACAGGATGTCGCAGGGTAGGTTGTTCAAGCATCCAGGTTCGGCTGCTCACAATGGTACGTCAGCAGCGATCACCACCAAGCGCCCCTGCATGGTTCAGGCTCTCCTGTGCACGCGCCCGCTGGTGGACGCTGCGTGAAACGACGAGGTGCCATGCACGACCACGACTCCATCCGCGCTGCCCTGCGTGCGAACCCTGGAGCGGTGGAGACCTTCCCCTCCACCTTGGCGACCAGAGTGGTCGCCAAGGTGGAGGGGAAGCGGTTCGCCCTGGTGCCGCTGGCGGCGCTGCCCGTTGGACATCGGGGTGATGCGCTTGGCGCTAGACGCCTTCAAGGGCGAACAGGCGGCGAATCCAGGCCACAAACCGCTGCGCCGAGGGCGCGTCAGGATCGAGGAAGCGCTTTGTGATGGCCAAACCCATGGGACGCCCCGGCTCATGTTGCCAAGCCAGCCATGTGTGCAGCATCGCCTTCGTCAAATCATGCGCCGGGAACGGTCGCTCTGCCAAGGGAATAGCCTGGACAACCTGTTCGGCGCGGGGCCAGAGCGTATCCGCCGCAGGCACGAGCAGGTGGACAAAGTCTTCGAGTTCGCCGGGCAGTTGGTTATTGGGCATCAGCCAGATCCCAAGCGTGGGCAGGTCCTCCTGCTGAAGCACCGTTCCCTCCGCCGCTGGGACATCCGGCACCACACCATAGCCAGCATCCACCAGCCGATTGCGGATGGCCGCCCAACGGCTGGGCAGATCGTGGTCTGCATCAAGGACGAGGCCGATCCTCGGTGACGGCTGCTCATTGCTCAATGCCTTCAACCGGGTGGGCAGACTCTGGAGGATATGATCGACCCCGCGCCCATCCTCGATCACTACCTGACCAGGGGCCAGACGACCGCGATCAGCGATAGGCATGCCATACCGGGTAAGCAAATGAAAGACGACCGCGCTATCGTCCGCACCTTCGACGAGGAGAATCATGCGAGACTGCATTACCGCACCTCGATCTGATCGCGGGCGACGAGGGCTAACTCCTGCTCATCGAACAGCGTCGCGACGACATCGCCGCCTTTCCAGCCGAGCCGGATGACCTCGCCCTCCGCAGCCGTGGCGGCGGCCGCAAGCTGGAACGCCTCGATGCAATCCCAGCTATGGGTCGTGGCAACAACCTGGACATTGAGTCGGGCGGCGACGTCGAAGATGAGCCGCCACATATCCGGCAGCGCGGCGTAGTGCAAGCCATTCTCGATCTCGTCGACGAGGAGGAGACCACCCGTTGCATTCACCAAGGTAAGGGCGATGCCAAACATGCGATTCATACCGTCGCCCAGGCTGCGGAGGCGCACCTGCTCATCGGAACTCCGCAGACGCACAATCACCGTACGCTCCGGCTCGGCGCGGCCCGCACGCGCATCGACGCGGACATTGACGCGCACGACATCGGGCGCAATAATCTGAAGCGCCCGGATCACATCCTCCTCGCGCTCCGTGAGCGTGATTTCATTCCACAGATGGCCTAAGATAGCCGGTCGAAGCCCGTTCGCATGCACAAACTGACAGGGAATAGACGGCACCACGTCACGTGTGCCGATGGTGGTCAAGGCGAAGTCATGGGTGAGATCGGGCAGACCGCTGCGCTGCACCAC
>CAIWXH010000800.1 GCA_903916565.1 uncultured Oscillochloris sp.
GGACAGGGGGTGAGGGCAATCCCACCCCCGCACGTCTATCTGCCCCGTCACCGCCGCCGCAATCAGCGCCACCCGGTGCTCCCGCAGCAGCCCGCTCATCTCTTCGGCCTTGGCGATCAGCGTGTCGATTTGGGCGGTTTCTTGCACGATGTACGTGACCGCCACGGTTTGCTCATCTATTGGTGGAACTGGTATTGGACAATCAGTAAGCGTCTCACGGTTAATCTTTGGCATTGCCACACGCATCGACTCTTCAATCATGAGACTAACAAAGGGGTCGGAAAGTAGAAAATAGAACAAGTATTCATTCATTAAATCGGGTCGCGTTTGGATAGGGTACATATCTGCGCTACAAAGCCAATCCCCTTGGGATAGACAAACTTTATTCAGCGCTGGACGAATCTTCGAGTAAATGACCTCGCCTGACTTTACGAGATACTTACCACTGATAGCCCCTTGTTCAATCGCAGTTTCGGTGTATAAAATCCGTCCTGTGCCCGACTCAATATGATTTGGAGCGATCAAAATCCGCTCATTAAATCGCTCATCTTTGGGATCGACCTGCCCCTCAGTAATATCACAACAGCGACGAAACCGCTTCACCTCCCAATGCTGCGGCACCGCCCCCAGCCACGGAACGCCGCTGTCCTTCATCGGCGCGGCGGAGTCAAGCCCCTTGGTGACCACATGGCTGATCAGGGCGCGGCGCTTCTCCTGAAGCGTGGCGATGAGCGCGGTCTGCTTCGCCACCAGTGTGTCAATCCGCGCCGTTTCGGCGTCGAGGAATGCGGCGATGGTGCGCTGTTCGGCGAGGGGTGGGAGGACAACGCTCAAATATTTCAACTCACTTGCATAGATGTGCATCACCGTGAAGCCCCGACCCATGCAAGCCTTTTGGAACGTCGCTTGGGGACAATCTGTGGCATAACCGAAAAATTTTGCATCAACTGAGATTGACGGGCGGAATAGAATTACGTCCCCACCGCAGCATGCCGGTTCAGTTAGCAAGTTGACCGCTGACTTGCCAATCTCCTCAATGGTTTCCCCCGATCCTGCAAAGAGTACATCACCATAGTGGATAGGCGTATACGCAAGGGCTTTCTCAGGCGAAACGCATGTCTTTGTCCGCTCAATGAAGAAGCGATATTGCGTATACAAATCCCCGTACCTGACACATGGCACCCCGGCTTCTACTGCATCTTCTTTGGTGCCACCTCCTCCTTTGGAAAATGAGCCAAGCCGCCCAAGCTGCCGCACCTCCCAATGCGCGGGCACGGCCTCCAGCCACGCGACACCGGAGTCCTTGTAGGCGGGGTAACGGGGAAAGGTCATTGCTGAGCCTCCTGGGCGGCGTGTAGAGCGGCAATCGCGGCGGCGGTGTCATCGCGCAGGCGGCACCATGCGGAAAGCTGGTCGAGTGGCCTACCGACCGGCAACGCTTCCAGCAACTGCCTGCGCTGATACCCAAATGCCTGTGTAAACTGCGCTTGGCGTTTGCCACTGAGCGGTTGCGCCGCCGCCAGCAACGCAGCCTCCAAGCGCTCCTTGGGGCGACGGGTCTGCTCAATCCGGTTCAGCGACGGCAGATTCAGCGGCGCACGCCCATTGGGACGCCCCGCCACCCGCCGGATCGCCGCCTCGTCGGTCAGCAGCCACGCCTCAGTTTCGTGGATCGGCACCAGCGCCACCGAGCGGGGCGTGATTGCACTTGCGGCCATCGCCTGCGCGATCTCAGCGTAGCGCAGCGCCGGGTCGTCCTGGTCGGCATCACGATGCACAAAAAAGAGATTCGCCTCTGGCAACAGTTGGTGCGCCGCACGCAAACGCAGCGCAAGATCATGACCAATGGGCGTTGCCAAACGTGCAAAGGGTGGCACCAGCCCGCTCGCCTCCGTCGCGCCTGCGGCGATACACAGGCTCGTCAGGTGATCCAGCAACCCCGTTTCGGTCGAGCCTTCACCAATCAGAAGAAACTGCACCCGCATCTAGGCATGCCTTTCGGTCAAGGCAGCGAGATCCAGGTCAGGCAGGTGCAGTTGCGCGTTTTCCGGCGCGGCCAGATAGTCAACAATAGAGCTCAGACTCACCGCCGACTCGCTCTGACGGGCACGCCAAGTGCCCTCAAGCGGGCGGAAGCGCACCGTGCGAAGCACCTCGCCGGACTGGCCCTTGACGCGAACCTCTTGGGCAAAGAGCAGATCATCAGGCCGTTGAAGCTGCACAACCGCCGGGGAATGAGTGGCGACCACCACCTGACGCAGCGGATTTTCCTCATCGGGTATCGCCGTCTGGTCTACCGCCAGCGCCTGAAGTAGCTCCGTCATCTCGCCCATGCGCGCCGGGTGGATGCCGTTCTCTGGCTCCTCGATGCAGATCAGCCCCCGTGTCTCCGTGTCAGCCACCAGCACCGCCAGCGTCAGGAAGCGCAGCGTGCCATCAGACAGCGCAGCGGCGGGGAGGCGCACGCCGCTACGCTCCTGCGCCACGATGGTCAACATCTGGCGCACATCATCAACCTCAACCGCAAGCGAGCTAATGGGCACTAGGCGGGCCAAACGATTAGCAACGCTGGCATAGACATCCGCCACATCGCCCCCAGCCCGCTGCACGCGGATCGCCAAACGGTAGAGCGTTGCGGGCAGATGACCGCCCGCGCTGGTAAGCACGGGCGGCGTCTGAAAGCGGTCAGAGCGCCGCATCGCCGACGGCTCCAGGGCCAGAAAGCGCCAACTCTGCATCTCACGGCGAGCCGCGAGGATCGTCGGGGTCGCGGAGGTATTGGAAGTGCCGACAATCGTCTTGGGGGCGCTTGATGCGGGGGCCACCTGACCAGGGCCACGCGAACCGCCGTCCTGATGCACCACAATCTCGGTCTGGCCGTCGGCAGCCTGGCGGGTCGAAATAAAGCCCGACTGGGTTTTACGCTTATTCTTGACGACCGCTGCCCGAAAGAGCTTGGCGCTATGCGGGAACTTGAGCCGCCCAGGAGCCTCGCCCTCGGTGATGTAATCGAGCGTCTCAGCCAGCAGAATCA
>CAIWXH010000801.1 GCA_903916565.1 uncultured Oscillochloris sp.
AGCAGGTGGGGCATTTTGGTCATATCGGCGATAATCGGCGTGCCGCTGACATCCTTGCCCAGGGGCAGCTTGAGCTTCCCCCGGCTCAGCTCGAACGCCTCGCAGTCCAGCACTTCGCGCAGCCCGACGACCGAGATGGACGAGTTGGGAATCTCGATGCCCACCGCCGATTTGCCAGGGATGGGCGCCTCGATGCGAATGGACGAGGCGGCCAGCGCCAACGCCAAGTCTTTCTCCAGCGAGGTGATCTTGCTGACCTTGACGCCGACGGCGGGCTGCACCTCAAACTGGGTGACGGCGGGGCCGGGGTTGACGTGGACGACCTGGGCTTCGACCTTGAAGCTGGCGAGGGTGTCTTCGATTAGGCGCGAGCGACGGCGGATATCGTCTTCACCGATCTGATTGCTAACCGCCGTCGGGTCGAGCATCGTGAGGGCGGGCAGGGGCCAGGCCCGGTGAACTGACGAAACCGCAAAGCCGTCGAGGGCTTCCTGGACAATCTCGTGGGGCGTGGCCTCTGGGGCGGCACCCAGAATTGCCCCGGCGCTGGCTGGTTTCGGCTCAGGCGTGGCGGGGCGCGGTGGCACGGGGATCGTCGGGCCGACGGCGGGCGGCGTGGTGCCACTCGGACTTGGTGGCGGGGCCGCAGCCTGGGCTGGCGCTGCGCCGGGCGGGTCGGCGCTGGGGCGCTGGAAGAGGCTGGCGCGGGTGGGGCGGGCGGCGATGGGCGTGGGCACAATCGCCTCCTCGGTGCCCTGGGGCGCCGGGGCGAAGGGCAGGTCACGGTCGGCCATGACCAGACGAGGGCGCTCACGCGAGGCCCGTGCGACGCGGGGGGCGCTCCACAACAGCGTCCAGAACGCCGCACTGCGGTCAGCCACGCCACTCAGCAGCTCGCGCAGGGTCAGATTGAAGGTGAGCAAAACCCCGGCGAGGCCGACAATCAGCACCACCAGCACCGCCGCCGGGCGGCTAATTGCGCCGTCAAGCCCCTGCACCATCCAGTAGCCGAACCAGCCGCCGCCCTGGTTGCCCCGCTCGGCCAGCGGGAGCGTGTGGCCGGCAAATTCAAGCAGGTTTAGGGTCGCCGTGATGATCAGGAGCGTGCCGACGACATTGGCCCCCGAGAGCCGCGAGTCGTGGAACTGCTCTTGGATGAGAATGGCGACGCCTAGCAGCCCGAGCGTGACGGGCACGACGATGGCGCCTGCGCCGAAGATCTGGCGCACCACCGTCACATAGACCGATCCGGCGGCACCAGCATCCCCGGTGGCGAAAAAGATGATCGTGATCAGCGCAAGCAGGATCAGGCCCAGGGCGAACAGGTCGCGCTGATGCTCGGGGCGCAGCGTCAGCCCGAGGCCAGATTCGCGGCGCGTGCCACGCCCGCCGGCCCGGCTCTTCGGGGCGGGTTTACGGCTGCCCGACGCCTTATTGCTGCCTCTTGCGGCCATGGTCGCTCCTCAACGTGACGGGCCAGCCGCGCATAGGGCCGCAGTATTGTTTGCGTTCATAAGAACCATTACGTTTCATAGCGTTTTATCGCGTCCTATTGCGGAAAAGCGCCATTCCTGGTATACTGTGCCTATGCGTACATCTGTTTGAACACTCCTTCTATGCAGCTTGTCGAACACACCC
>CAIWXH010000802.1 GCA_903916565.1 uncultured Oscillochloris sp.
CACCGCCGCCGCCAGGGTAATTGGCTCCGCCATAGTGCTACCTCCTCCAAAAAAATCCGCGATCCGCGCCTACGGCGCTCGTAGGCCAGAGCATCAGCGTACCACGATGCAAAATTCTTTACACACTACAGAAGATCAGAACGCAGAACGCAGGAATCAGAACACAGAAAACAGCATTAATGTGCGAGCGGAGGGGCCACCACCAGTCGGAAACCGTCGAAGTTGCTGACGAAGTCGAGGAGGTTGCTCCTGTCCCGCGCCCCGCAGCGAACATTTGTTCTTGCATCATCAAAATACCCTCCACGCACCGTTTGCCTGTCTTCTTCTGTAAACTGTTTCTCCGCGCCGGGGTACGACTGCCACGTGTCTGCCGTCCACTCCCACACATTCCCCGCCAGATCCAGCGCACCGCAGGGCGCAGCACCAGATGGGAAGCAGCCCACCGGCACGCTCCAGTCCCAGCCCCGTGCCGCCTTGTTTTCTTCACTGGCCGCATGGTCATCCCGCCACTCGTCGCCCCATGGGTAGCGTCGGGCGTCGCCGCCGCGCGCCGCCGCCTCCCACTCCTCCTCACGCGGCAGCCGCACCGTCACGCCAAGCTGTTCACTCAGCCAAACGCAGAAGCGGTTCACCGTCTCCCAGCGTACGCCCACCACCGGCTGATTCGGGTGGTTCAGATCACCGTCATCAGCATAGATTGATGCCTCCCCCTCCTGGGCAACCCACGCCTGCCACTGGTCGTTGGTAATCGGGTGGCGTGCCATCAGGAAGGGCTGCTCAAACGTGACGCTGTGCTGCGGCGTTTCATTGTCGTCGGCGTCGGGGTCATCGTCGCGGCTGCCAATGACATACGCGCCCGCCTGCACTTGGCAGAAGTAGCTCCCTGGCTGGCCCGCCCGTGCCAACTCGGTCTGCCACTGCGCTGCCGTCACCGGATAGCGCGGGTCGCCTAGCTCGCCCAGCAGGAAGCCAGCGCGCACCCGCTCGGCTACCGGCAGCGGCTGCGTGGCGTCATTCAACAGGACGGCCAACCCGTGCTTGAGATCACGCTGGAGGTGGTCAACCTTCACCATCGGACGGGTTCGCAGGTAACTCCAGTCGCGATCATACCCAAGCTCGGCGGCAAGGATGAGGTCGCGGTACCAACGCACTGCGTCCTTCCCTTCATGCTCGATCAGGTCGGAGAGTAGAGCGTTCAGCACTGCGGGGTGCATCAGGCCCGCACCAAGGAAAATCGGCTCCCGCCAACGGTCGTCGGCGCGATGACTCAGCGCTAACGCCACTGGATTCTCGCTGTTCAGCGCAAGATGACGCCCAGCGCAATGCTCCTGAAGGGTCAGGTGGGCGAACACATACGAGTCGGGGCCATCGGGAGCCAACAGGCCGCTCCGCTGCTCCACGTAGTCAAGCCAGCGCAGTGCAGTGTCACCCGGCGCGAGAACCTGGGCCGCTTTGAAGAAGGTGATCAGAGCGAGGTAGAGATCGCCATGGCCGAGCCGACCGAGACCATCCACCGAACTGCCCGCCAGATGGGCGGTGAAGGAGAGTTGATCGAGCAAGGGTTGGAAGCGCTCGCTGCCCCAATCGGGTAAGCCGATGGCGGTCGCGAGGCTCTGCCCCTCGTGCACCTGATCCCACTGGCCGAGCAGCAGCGCGAGGATTTTCTCGTAGAGCTGTGGGCGGTCGCGGGGCAACTCGCCTTTGTTGAAGAGCACCAGCGCCATCATCGTCAGCAGCAGCGGCGTCTGCGCCATTTCGGTCAGCTTCACGCTGCCAACAATTGATTCGACCAGGGAGGCGCTCAGACGCTCGGCCTGCTCCTCCGTGATCTGCTGCTTTGCCACCAACTCACTGTACCACGCCGGGACGAAGTGGCGCACTTGGCCCAGCGTGAACGGCGCGAGGATCTCCACGGGCCAGCCGAGCTGGTCGCGTAGATCGTCGGTAAAGGCTCGGCTGCGGCATGTGACAACGATGCGGGCGGCGGGATGCATGGTCGCGAAGGCCCGGACGACCGCCAAGGTGGTTGCACGGTCAGCGCTCTGGCCCGCGACCGCCGCAAGGGGTACCTCATCAAGCCCGTCGCAGAGCAGCATGGCGCTGCCTTGGCCCAGGGCCGCATTCAGTAATGCGTCCGTCGGAGCGATGCAGTAGGTCTGAAGCTCGGCGCACAACGCCGCAAACATGGTACGCGGGAGCGCCCCCTCAGCGGCGATGCGCCCAGCCAGGGCACGCAAGGGCAGGATGATCGGCAGCAGGCGGGGCGCATCGTTCCAGCCGACCAGTGCGGTCACGGCATCGTGCTGGTCGAGGCCATGCTGGGCTAGAGTCCAGGCGAGATGGCGCAGCAGGGTGCTCTTGCCGCCGCCTGGGGCCGCGAGGAGTACCAGATGATGGTGGTCGGCAATGACCTCCGTCGCCAAGGCATGGCGATAGAGGACGAGGCGCGCATCCACGGATTGATCGACACGGAGCAGACGATCCCACTCCATGGTGATCACCGCCGTCATGGGCAGCGCGTGCTGCGGGTGATAGGCTTCAAGGAGCTGATCATAGGTCTCACGGTGATCCGGCCCGCGTTCAGGCACCTTCCCATCTCGAAAATACGGTGTGAGCTGGTCGGACTGGTCACAGAGGATGATGGTGTGCTGCACCGCAAGCGCCGTGTAGATTTGCGGCAGCGCCATGCCTGCGCCTTTATCAAGGCGATCCTCCAAACCCCGGAGGGAGAGGCGATACAGTGTGTTGGAGAGTCGGGCCAAGTACCACGCCAACTGGCGGCGCTCATCCTCGGCGGGGCTGCGCCCATAGATGATTATGCCCAGGTTCACGCCGACGGCCACGCCGTTCAGACGAGCGTCGTCGCTCAACGCGACGCCGCCCGCAATGCCCTTATGCACATCGCGGCCAGCCGTGTCGCCCATGGTCACATCGCCAACCTGGTTGCTGCTACCCATGCTCACGGCGGGAGCCGACGGCAGGGCGAGGCCGAGTTGGGCCACCACGCGGGCGCGCTCCTCGGGCGGAAGGGCCTGGATGCGGGCGAGTAGATCATCAGCAGGAGAGTCAGGCATCAGATCCTCATGGTCATGTGCCGTCCCGCCGGACGTTCGCGACGTTGGCCGTTACGAGCCCAGCGGGACAGTGCGTGCTTCGGCTCGATGAGCCAGGGCTAGGTCGCGCTCGCTCGCATGGTGGGTGGGCAGCTCGGCCCACCCCTTCTGCCGCCGACGAGGATGTGCGCCGCCGGATGCATCGGCAGGGTGTGTGCAGGCGATGGGCCACCACCAGTCGGAAACCGTTGTTGTTGTTGTCGTTGTTGAGGTTGTTCCTGTCCCGCGCCCCGCAGCGTTTGGCGCGATGGGGTGGTGCGCCGTAACGACCGGCCCATGCCAATTGTACCGGACAGGGGGACAGAGGGATAGGGGGACAAGGGGACAGAGGGACAGGGGGACAAGGGGATAGGGGGACACGGAGATAAGAATTTGCATGACCGCGCTTCATTCTTCGGTGTTCCCACCGCTCGACGTGCGAGCCAAGGACTTGCGCCAGCCGCCGAGCAGTCGGCCAACTTCGTCGGTCAGGCGGACAACATGCGCGTACTGGCCGACGGTGAGGAGATCGAGGGCCTGGCCTTGGCGCAGCAGCAGGCGTAGCTCCTCAAGCGCCTCGTCGGCGGCCTGAAGCGCCTGACGCTTATCGCGGCGGCGTGCGGCGGCCACCAGCTCGCGCTGAAGGCGCAAGGCCGTCTCCTGGGTGAAGCGTCCGAGGGCAGCCCGGAAGTGACGGGGGTAGCGCACGGTGGCCCGCAGCACCCAGAGCACCAACTCATCGCAGCGGGCGAAGATCGGCGAGTCAGGCATGGGCCACCTTCGGGATTGGCGTGCGGAGGACAGCCTTGCGTAGCCCCGTCGTGCTGCCGTGCTTGATGTGGCCGACCCAGCCATGCACCGTCGCCCCAAGTCGCGCTAGGTCGATCTCGCCGCGCCCGTAGGCGGCCAGACGTTGCCGATAGCGCCGCCAGAAGCTCACGACGCCGCGCCGCCGCAGCCGTCGCTTTTCCGGCGTGATTGTCCAGCCTACGAACGGGAACCCCGCCGCCACGGGTGACACCTGCGCCCGCCTGTCGTGAAAGGTGAGACGCATGGCGGCTAGACGCTCGCGCACCGCGTCGCGCCAAGCGTGGAGTTCAACCTTGTCGTCGCTGAAGAGCAAGAGATCATCACAGTAGCGCACATAGGCATGGCAGTGCAACGCCTGCTTGATGAACATATCGAGCGGGTGGAGAAAGACGTTCGCCCAAAACTGGCTGGTGAGATTGCCGATGGGTAGACCACGCGGGCGGGCCAGGGCGAACAGGTCGTCACCAGGGAAGAGTACCGGCGTGTATGCCTCAGCGAGCAGGTCGCGCCCACCGGCGATGATCGTCGTGCAGAGATCAAGCACGCGCCGGTCGGCCAGGTGTCGGCTCAGCGTATCGCGCAGAATGGCATGATCGACGGATGGAAAAAACTCACGGACATCCAGTTGGAGTACATAACGGTTGTTACGGGCGAAGTGCTGGGCACGGTTCAGGGCGGCCAAGGTGCCTTTGCCTACGCGGCAGGCGTAGGTGTCGTGGATAAAGCGAGCTTCCCAGATCGGCTCGATCAACCGACAGACCGCATGGTGGACGATACGATCCTCGAACGGTGCAGCCGAGATCAGGCGGCGCTTCCACTCCTGGATGACGAACGTACGATAGGCACCGGGCTGGTAGGTGCCGGCCTCCAGACGCTCATGGAGGCGCAGTAGGCGCGTGTCGGCAGTACGCTCGTAGGCGGCGACGGCGGGGCGGCTGCGCTTGCCCCGCCGCGCTGCCAGATAGGCCAGCCACAGGTTCTCGAAGCTGACCATCTGCGACCAGAGGTTGCGGTACGTTCTTGGCATGCCATCCCCTCCAAAAAAATCCGCGATCCGCGCCTACGGCGCGATCATAGCCGATAACCGATAGCCGATAACCGATAGGCCACACAGATCAATCCATTGAGCTAATCCGTAAAGGTAGGCTACGAGCGTAGCAGGGTGTCGCTATATCGGCTATCGGCTATCGGCTATCGGCTATGCCAAGAGCGGAGGGGCCACCACCAGTCGGAAACCGTAGTAGTTGCCGGCGAAGAGGTTGTACCTGTCCCGCGCCCCGCAGCGAACATACGAGCTACTTTGTGCCCAACTCCCACCCCGCCACGCTGTCTGTCCACCTGTAAAGTGTTTCTGCGGCTCGTGGCTTCCCGCTGGGTAGGCTCCATAGGCGCTGGCCGTCAACTCCCAGACATTGCCAGCCAGATCGAGCGCACCGCATGCCGCCGTGCCCGCAGGGCAGCAGCCAACTGGCGCGGGACGACCCAGCGTACTTTCGTCATAGATTGCCCGCTCTACGGTCGGCGCTTCGTTGCCCCACGGGTAGAGATGGCGCTTTCCCAGAGCATCATAGGCCGCCGCCACCTCCCATTCCGCCTCAGTTGGCAATCGCACCACATGACCCGTTGGCAGCACCGCAGCGAGTTGCTCGGTCAGCCAAGCACCGTAGGCCGTCGCCTCGTGCCATGTCACCGTTACCACTGGCTGATTCGGGCCGCGATAGTCAGCGCGATTCCAGTACGGTGGTGCAGTACGCTTCTGCTCCTGCCGCCACGCCCAACTCTCTGGCAGCCACCAGCGTTCGGCACCTTCACCGTAGCCTTCGGTCACAAAGGGCATGTATTGGGCCACCGTCACCGGGAAGCGGGCCAGCCAGAAGGGCTGAAGCGCAATCTGTGTCCCACGGTTGATCAACCGGCGGGCAACGCCCTGGAGTTTGTCAACGATGCCTTCCTCGCCATCTGCCGCATCGGGCCAGTCGCCGATCTGGTAGCGCCCGCCGGGCACGTAGCAGAGGTAGCCGCTCGGAACACCGAATTGCTCATTCCGCTGTGCCAGTTCGCTCTGCCACTGGGCGACCGCTACCGGGAAGCGCGGGTCACCCAGAGCGGCCAAGGCATCACCAGCCTCCAGACGCTCCGGCAGCCGCACCGCCGGGTCGGGCCGTTCGAGCAGCGCGACCAAGGCCGCCCGCAGGTCGTCCTCAACGCGCAGGATGTCGTGGGCGGTGTTTGCGAAGGCTTCGCCGCGACCCAGCTCGGCGTAACAATCCGCCGCCAACAGCGCATCGCGCTGGCGCTGAAGCATTGGTCGGGGCGTGCCGCCGTCGCGCAGGGCCACCAGGCGCTGGAGCCACAAAAACAGGTTGTCGAACTTTTCCTGGCGCAGCAGACGGCCCATCAGCAGCCGCGCCACCTCGCGCCAGCGCTCACCCCCAGACACCCACTGCCTGTAGGCCAGCTCAATCCCCTGACCATCGCGGCCAGCCAGATGGCAGGCGGCCAAGTACTCCTCAAAGGTCAGGTGCGGCAGCACGTAGGTCTCGTCAGCCTCCTCCAGCAGCAGGCCGCTCTCCTCCAAGAGCAGGCCCATAAACTGCTCACTTGCGCGCACGGCCTCGGCCCGCGCCGCCTTCGGCTGGGCCGGATTCAGCTTGCGCGCAAAGAACGCATCGAGGGTGGCGCGCAGCAGCGGGCCAGTGAGGACGCCGCGCCCGTCTACCTGCTGGCCGTGGGCCGTGAAGGCCAACTCGTGCAGCGCCGGTCGCAGATCCTCCACCGTCAGGTGCGCCATGCCCAGGCGCGCACCAAGGCGCTGCGGACGACGATCCACATCGCTGGAGCGCACACCCTCCCAGCGGTCGAGCAGCAGCTTGACCAATTCCTCATACACGTCGGCCCGCCGCTCGGGCATGCGCGTGTTGTTGTAGTCGAGCAGCACCAGCATCGTCAGCAGCAGCGGCGAGGCGGATAGCCCACGCAGGGCCGCCCGCTCGGGCTGCTCCAGCAACGCGATCAGCCGCTCGGCACGCGCAACGGCCTCATCGTGCGTGTAGCGGCCCTGGCCGTCCAGACAGGTTGCCGCGTACCACTTGGTGATAAAGCTCCGCACCTGGCCGAAGGCGAAGGGTTGGAGCCGCCGCAGCGCCCAGCCCTCGCGCAGTTGCCAGGCGGCGTCTTGCTCATAGGGCCGGGTACGGCAGGTGACCACCACCGGCGCGGTGCCGACCTGATGGGCGAAGGCGCGGATGGCGTCGGCGACCCGCTCACGGCGGGAGCGCGCGCCAGCGTTGGTTGGCTCGGGCACGCCCGAGACCTCGTCGAGCCCGTCGAAGAAGAGGAAGGCGTTGCCGGCGATGATCGCCGCCTGCACCTGCGGGCGCAGGTCAGCGCGCAGCCCGCCCGCACCGAGGGCCGGGCGCAGCAGCGCATCGACCAGCGTGTCCACATCCTTAGTGGGGTCGTCGCCGAGCGCTTGGGCCACCGGGCCGAGCGGGCAGAAGAAGGGAATGCGGAGGGTCTTGGTGCCGCTGAGCAGCGCCGTGGCGATAAAGACCGTCAAGTGCCGCATGCCGGTGGATTTGCCCGAACCGGGGCTACCCATCAGCACCATGCGCGGTCGCCCCTGCCCCTGCCCAACCGCCGCAATCAGACCCTCGGGGCGATACCACTGGCCGGATTGCGTACCGCGTCCATCCAGCGTGCGGCGTGCCTCCTGCCATACCTGACTGAGCGCACGATCCCCCAGCGTGATTGGCTGCGGGGGGCCAGACGTAACGCCCCGTGGATCATCAGAAGTGCGTGAGTCGAGTACCGGCAACCGCACCTGCTCGGGCAGCACCGTGTCTGGGTCGGTAGCGTCGAGCTGTTTCCGCAGATCATCGTGCCCCAGGGTGAACGGGCCAGCGGGCAACAGGTGGTCGGTGGTCAGGGTGGTGTAGACCTTGAGCAGCGCAATCTCGGGCATGATCGCCTGGTCGCGCCCGCTACGCTCACGCTCAAGCAGCTTGCCAAGGCGCAGATAGCCGTGTTCAGCAACCAGGGATTGCAGGTAGCTATCGAGCAGCGGCTTGGCGTCGGTAGGCGGCGCTTGTCCGAAAAAGAGTTGGATGGTGCCGGTACTCACGCCCACGGCCACACCGTGGACCGTGCCGCTGACCGTGGCGCTCCCCTGCGTGTCCTTGAGCACATCGCGTCCGGCGATGTCGCCCGTGTTCACCGCGCCAATCTGCGCGCCGCTGCCGAAGAAGACCAGCGCTTCCAGGCGTTGGTGCTCGTCGGCGGGGAGCGTGGCGGACTGCTCGGCAAGCGCCGCACGAGCGACTGCCTCGCCCCACGTTTCGCGCAGCGCCCGCAGCTTCGCAGCCAAAGCAGAGCGTTCGTCGTCATTCATCGGCGTATGCCCTTCCCAAAAAAAAGCGCGATCCGCGCCTACGGCGCTTGTAGGCCAAACCCTCGGCGTACCCAGATACAAAACACTTTACACAAAGCAGAAGATCAGAACGCAGAACGCAGGAATCAGAAGACAGAAAACAGCATTAATGTGCGAGCGGAGGGGCCACCACCAGTCGGAAACCGAAGTCGTTGATGTCGCCGCCGAGGTAGGCCCCTGACCCGCGCCCCGCAGCGAACATAAGAGCTACTTTGCACCCAACTCCCACCCCGCCACGCTGTCTGTCCACCTGTAAAGTCTTTCTGCGGCGTGTGGCTCTCAGCCGGATAGGCGCGGTACTCGCTGGCCGTCAACTCCCAGACATTGCCAGCCAGATCCAGTGCCCCACAGGCCGCAGCGCCCGCCGGGCAGCAACCCACCGGCGAGGGACGACCTAGCTTACTTTCATTGGAGATCGCCCGCTCCAAGGTTGGCTCCTCGTTGCCCCACGGATAGGGTAGGCGCTGCATCTGCGCGTTGTAGGCTGCGGCGGCCTCCCACTCGGCCTCGGTTGGCAGGCGCACCACGTACCCTTCGGGGAGTGCAGCCTGAAGCTGTTCAGTGAGCCAAGCGCAGTAGGCCGTCGCCTCGTGCCATGTCACCGTCACGACTGGCTGGTTCGCGCCGTGATACCCAGGGCGATTCCAGTACGGCGGTGCGGTACGCTTGCTACCAGTCTTCCACACCCAACTCTCCGGCAGCCACCAGCGCTCAGCACCCTTCCCGTAGCCCTCGGCCACAAAGGGCGCGTACTGGGCCACGGTCAGTGGGAAGCGAGCGAGCCAGAAGGCTGGCAGCGCAAGGTTGGCCTCCGGCTGGCCTTGCTCCCATCCACCAATCTGGTACGTCCCTAGCGGCACATAGCGCCAATAGTGGTCGCCTGCGGCGCTGAAGATCTCGTCACGCCGCCCTAGCTCGCGCCGCCACGCCTCGGGTTCAACCGGGTAGCGCGGGTCGCCCAGCGTGCCGAGTGACGCGCCCGCCTCTAGCCGCAGCGGTAGCGCCGTCGCTGGCGCTGGCCGCTCCACCACCGGCAGCAACGCCGCCCGGATACGCTCCTCCAGCGCGTCTACCTTGCGTATGAGCCAGCGGCCCTGCATGTAGCGCCGCCCGCCCAACTCGGCATAGCAGGCGGCGGCCAGCACCGCATCGCGCTGGATCTGCGCCACGGTCTTCTCCTCCGTGCCGCTGGAATCGTCCAGCAGCGCCTCGATCCACTGCTCGGCCAGACGGTGCTTCTTATCCAGCCGCAGGCAGCCCATCAGCAGCAGCAGCGGCTCGCGCCAGCGGTCGCCGCCTGCGACCCAGCAGGCATAGGCCAGGCCCACATCCTCCTGCTCGGCCAGATAGCAGGCCGCCAGGTACTCCTCGAAGGTCAGATGCGGCAGCACATAACTGCCATCGCCATCGGGCTGCACTAGGCCGCTTTCGCGCACCAGCAGCTCCAGAAACGTCTCGATCTTCTCGGTCACCACCGCCTTCTTCACCTGATCCGGCCGGATCGGGTTGATCACAGAGCGAAAGCGCGGGTCGAGCAACTGGTAGATCAGTGTCTCGGCGATCACCCCGCGTCCATCTTGGGCGCTGCGATGCGCCTCGTAGGCGATCTGGTTCACCGCCGCGCGTAGGTCGCTGGCGCGGAGCTGGGGCAGACCCAAGCGGTCGCCGAAGGGCACGAGCGTCACCCGCTCCTTGTCGCTGGAGCGCACCCACTCCCAGCGGTCGAGCAGCAGGCCGACCAACTCCTCGTAGACCTCGGCGCGCTCGTCGGGGAGCTGCTTCTGGTTGTAGTGCAGCAGGACAACCATCGTCAGCAGGAGCGGCGAGGCGCAGATCGTGTGCAGGCCGGGCTTGGCGGGAATGGCCCGGAGCAGTTCGGCGGCCTTGGACGCGCCCTCCTCCGGCGTGAGCTTCGCGCCCGTGGCGACGCAGCTCTGCTGGTACCACGCCTCCACGAAGAAGCGCACTTGGCCGAGGGCGAAGGGCGCGATCCGGCGCACCTGCCAGGGCGCAGGCAACTGCCAGGCCGGGTCGGCGCGGTAGGGCGTGGTGCGACAGGTGACGACCACCCGTGAGTCGCCGACCTCCTGGGCAAGGCGGCGCAGCGCGTCGGCGAGCCGCTCGCGCCGACTGAGCGGGCCATTACGGGTGAGTTCTGGCACGCCCGCGACCTCGTCAAGCCCGTCGAAGCAGAGCAGGGTGCCACCGCTCGCCCAAGCCCGCAGCACGGTTTCGCGCAGCCCCGCGCGCAGTCCGCCCACGCCAAAGACGCTGCCGAGCAGCGCGGTGATTAGGCGGTCGAGGTCGTGGGCCGGGGTGTCATCCAGATCCTTCGCCACCGGCCCGAGCGGGCAGAAAATTGGCACTGGCAGCGGCTGGCCGGCCCAGCCGCGCAGATCGGCTGGGCCAACGGTCGTGCCGGCCAACAGGGCCTCGGCGATGCAGACCACCAAGTAGCGTAGCACGGTGGACTTGCCGGAGCCGGGGTCGCCGAGCAGCACGACGCGGGCACGCGGCGCGGCCAGCGCCTCGACCGCCAGCTCCGGCTCGTACCACTGCCCGGTATAGCGGGCGTCCTTGGCGCGGCTGGACGACTCACGCGGGGTGGC
>CAIWXH010000803.1 GCA_903916565.1 uncultured Oscillochloris sp.
GATGTGGTCTTGGCCCTGGGAGCCTTCGGCGCCCTCCAACTCTGGAAGGCGCCGCCCTGGGCGGTTGTGGTAGTCACGGCGCTGGTTGCGGGGGTGGTTGGGGTGGTTGCGCCGTAGGTGGGGATGACGGGGAGGTGGGGAGGTGGGGAGGTGGGGAGGTGGGGAGGTGGGGAGGTGGGACGACCGACGGCTATCGGCTATCGGCTATCGGCTATCGTCAGACGCCCCGCCCGAGTCGCGCAAGCAGCTTAACATACGCGCTTTGGCCCTTGCGAAAGCTGGCGAGGCGGTAGAACTCGTCGGGGGAGTGCTGGCGCTCGTCGCTGATGCCGAAGCCGAAGCTGGCGGTGTAGGCACCCAGGTGCTGCGCGAAGAGGCTGCACACCGGGATGGAGCCGCCGCTACGCACGTAGTACGGCTCGCGCCCGTACAGTTCAACCAGAATTTCGCGCACCACCTGGTTGCCGGGGAAATCGGCGGGGGCCAGGTACGGGCTGGCGCGGAAGAGCAGCGGCGTCACGGTGGCGGTCACGCCGGGGGGCAGGTGCTCGGCGACGTGGGCCTGAAGCAAGCCGACGATCCGCTCGGGGTCTTGGTTCGCCACTAGGCGGCAGGTGACTTTGGCGTGGGCCTCGCTGGGCAGCACCGTCTTTACGCCCTCGTCCTGAAAGCCGCCCCAGATGCCATTGACCTCAAGCGTCGGGCGCGCCCAACTAGCCTCGCGGGGGGTGTAGCCCGCCTCGCTGAAGGTGGCAGGAATCTGGAGGTCAGCCTTGACCGCCTCTAGGTCGAAGGGGACGGCGGCGATGCGCGCCCGATCCTCGGGGCTGAGCGGCAGCACATCGGCATAGAAGCCTGCGATGGTGATTACGCCGTCGGGGGCGCGCATCGAGTTGAGCAGCATCACCAGGGCGTGAATGGGATTCATCACCACGCCGCCGTAGAAGCCGCTGTGCAGATCCATCTTCGCCGCCTTCACGTCGATCTGCACGCCGCAGCCGCCACGTAGGCCGACTAGAATCTCCGGCTCGGTTTCACTGTACTGGCCGCCGTCGGCGTTCACCACCAAGTCACAGGCGAAAAGCGCTTTGTGCTGGGGCAGAAACGCGCCAAGCTGCGGGCTGCCAATTTCTTCCTGGCCCTCGAAAAAGACCTTAATGTTGATGGGCAGACGGCCATCACTTTTGAGCATGGCCTCCAGCGCAAGGATCGGCACGAGCATGTTGCCCTTATCGTCGCTGGCGCCACGGGCGTAGACCCGGCCTTCCTCGATGTGAGGCGCAAAGGGTGGGTGCGTCCACTGGTCGAGCGGATCAACGGGCTGCACATCAAAGTGGCCGTAGATCAGCACGGTGGGCTGGCCGGGGGCGTGGAGCCAGTCGGCGTAAACGACGGGGTGGCCGCCGGTGGGCAGGATCTGGGCGTGTTCCAGGCCAGCGGCAGTCACGCGGGCGGCGACCCATGCAGCCGCACGCTGCACGTCGGCGGCGTGGGCGGGGATGGCCGAGATGCTGGGGATGCGTAGGAAGTCCAGCAGCTCCGCGAGGAAGCGGGGCTGGTTGGCGTCGAGATAGGACTCGTAGGTTGGCATAAAACTTGCGCTCCTCGGGTGTAAGCCGGGTGTGGGTCTGGGGCTGCGCCACCTAAGCCTACAACGAGACTTCTTGTTTACCACAAAGACACAAAGGCACAAAGCAGCCACCCAGAGCGTGTGCGGTCTTTGTGTCTTCGTGCCTTTGTGGTGTGATCGGCAAGCGCTGTCTCGTTGTAGGACTAAGCCTTGACAGGTTCATACTTTACGGCTATGACTTAAAGTATAGAGGAGAAACAGCGCATGACCAACAGTACCGTCGGCAGTGAGCCGACATCCGCCGACATTGTCCGCCAGGGCGCGGTGATCGCCGCGCTCACCGCCACGCTCGCCACCAACACCCTCGCCCAACTGCTGCCGCTCAACGGGCAGAGTACGGGCGAAATCTCGGGCCGCTTCCCGCTGCTGATCACGCCGCCCGCCTACGTCTTCGGCATCTGGGGTGTGATCTACAGCGGACTGCTCGGCTACGCGGTCTACCAGGCGCTGCCCGCGCAGCGCACCAACCCGCGCCTGCGCCGCATCGCCTGGCCCTTCGTGCTAACCTGCGCGGCCAACTGCGTCTGGCTGCTGCTCTGGCACTACAACCAGTACCGCCTGACCCTGGGCGCGATGGTGGGCCTGCTGCTTGGGCTGCTCACCATTGACCGGCGGCTGGGGCGCGCCGACAGCCAGAGCACGCTCGACCTGCTCTTCGCCCGGCTGCCCTTCAGCATTTACCTGGGCTGGATTAGCGTGGCGACCATCGTCAACGCGACGGTGGTGCTGTACGATGCCGGGTGGGACGGCATGGGCATTAGCCCGGAACTCTGGACGACCGCGCTGATCGGCGTGGGCACTGGTCTGGGCGCGACGATGGGCGTCAAAGAGGGCGATGCGGCCTACCCGCTGGCGCTGGCCTGGGCCTTCGCCGGGGTCGCCAAGAAGAACGCCGCCACGCCGCTGGTCGGGCGGGCCGCCTGGATCGCCACCGCCGTAGGGTTGCTCAGTGCGGGCGCGGCCCTGCTGCGGCGACGCCCCAAGCCTGAGCTTGCCGCTTAGCCTGTGGGGACAAGGGGACAAGGGGACAAGGGAACAAGGGGAACTCGGTTCCCCTTCCTATGTTTGCGGCGGTTCTACGCAACGCCGGGGTGATCTCGCGCAAAGCCGCTTGGCATCACGATAGCGGTAGGCTCCAAGGGGGCACGCTGGATCGCCCGATTCTGAACCTTGTCTACAGCCAGGGAATTACCCAATGTTCAGCCTGGAGCAAACCCATGGCACTTGACCTACACACTCCACGTATGCGCTTGAAGCTTGCCGACGACGAGACGGAGATCGACCTCGCGGCGCTGCAAGGGCTATGGAGTGTTGCCCAGTACCTCACGCTGACCAACCAGACCACGCGCCTGATCGAGTTTACCGACGGGGCGCTTGAGGTGTTGCCGATGCCGACGAAGTACCACCAAGCAATCTCAAGGCTGCTGTTTCTCGCGCTCCTCGCCGTGATGCAGCGGATCGGTGGTGATGTCTTTTACGCGCCGCTGCGGGTGCAAATCCGGCCCGGCAAGTTCCGTGAGCCTGATCTGCTGCTGGTGCGCGACAAAGCCGATCCACGCGCCCAGGATGCCTATTGGCTTGGGGCCGATCTGGTGATGGAGATTGTCAGCCCCGATCAGCCACAGCGCGACACCCACGAAAAGCGGCTTGACTACGCGGAGGCCGGTATCCCCGAGTACTGGATTATCAACCCGCTCACGCAGACGATTACGGTGCTGGTGCTTGACGGCGAAACCTACACCGAGTACGGGGTCTTCGCTGGTGACGAGCGCGCCACCTCAAAGCTGCTTAGTGGCTTTAGTGTGCGTGTGGACGAGGTGTTCAACGCGAGGTGATCCATCATGCCCCAACAGCGCGCCCGTGGCTGGAACCCTGCCCGCACTTGGCTCTTTGTGGTCGGCACGCTCGAATGGAAGCACGCCGAGTACTTTACCCCCTTCCCCCAGGCGAATCGCCGCGATGCCACGCTGGTCGAGTGCTTGCGCGACCAGGGCGTGCCAGCGGCGCAGATCGCCTATCTGCAAGATCGGCAGGCGACGACCAAGGGCATTCAGCAGGCGTTTGAGGCGCACCTGGCGGCGGCCCGCGCCGACGATCTGCTGGTGCTGTACTACTGCGGTCACGGCGGCAAGGATGAGACGGACGGCGCAGCTTATTTCGCCAGCTACGACGCGGGCAGCAAGACGAACTTGGGCTGGATGGTCGAGAGCATCCCGGCGACCATCGAGCGCTGTTTTGGCGGGTCGCGTGCGCTGCTGCTGGCCGACTGCTGCTTCTCGGGCAGCATGGCCGACGCGGTCGCGCAGCAGGCCAAGCGAGTCGCCTACGCCTGTCTGACCTCGTCGCTGGCGAGCGAGCTCTCGACGAGCAACTGGACGTTCACCGAGGCGCTGATCGCCGGTCTGCGCGGGCAGGCGTTCGTTGATGGGGATGGCGACAGCGCGATCACGCTTGAAGAACTGGCGGCGCAGATCGCCGAAAGCATGGCCTTCGCCGAAGAGCAGATGGTCACCTTTGCGACGGTTGGCGGCTTTGACCCGCAGCTAGTCGTCGCGGCGGCGCAGCCACGGGGCGACCCGCGCATCGGCGGGCGCGTCGAGGTGCAGGCGGATGGCGGCTGGTACCCGGCGCAGATCGTCGCGGTGCGCGGCGCACAGCTCAAGGTACACTACTACGGCTACGAGGAGAGCGACGACGAGTGGGTGACCGGCGAGCGCACCCGTGAGCCGGTGCGCCAGTTCTACCCAGTCGGCGCGACGGTCGAGGTGAAGTGGAAGCGCACCTGGTACCCGGCGAAGGTGCTGGCGGTGCGGGCTGGCGTTCACCAGATCGCCTACGACGGCTACGGGCCAGAGTGGCGCGAGTGGGTCGCTGCGAAGCGCATCCGGGCGGGCGGGTGAGGGGCCACTCGCCCGTTTTTAACGCAAAGGCGCAAAGACGCAAAGCGTAACGCTTCCGGCTCTGCGTCCTTGCGGCTTTGCGCCTTTGCGGCTTTGCGTGAGATCGCTCCGGCCTTGCGCCAAATCCGCAATCCGCAATCTGCAATCTAAAATCTAAAATCTACAATTCTCACGGTGCCCCCTGCTCCCACGAGTACACCGGCGGGCACTGGCGCGTGGCGAAGTCGAAGGCCAGCGGCGTCGGCACCTGGAAGCGGGCCACCTCCTCCTCGGTAAGCCC
>CAIWXH010000804.1 GCA_903916565.1 uncultured Oscillochloris sp.
AGCCGAGAGCCGAGAGCCGAGAGCCGAGAGCCGAGAGCCGAGAGCCGAGAGCCGAGAGCCGAGAGCCGAGAGCCGAGAGCCGAGAGCTGAGAGCCGAGAGCCGAGAGCCGAGAGCCGAGAGCTCCGACGTTTTGCATCGCGGCGGTGAGTGCGCCCCGCACATGGACATCTGACATGAAGATTGAGATTCGGCCCATCACGGGCTACCACGAGTACATGGCCTGCGAGGAGCTTCAGCGGGTCGTTTGGGGCGCATTCGGGGCGGTGCCCTACCATCTGCTGCTGACCGTGCAGAAAAACGCTGGCCTCTGCCTGGGCGCCTTCGACCTGGACGCGCCTGCCGCGCCGCTGGTCGGCTTCGTCTTCGGCTTCTTGGCGCGCACCGAGGACGGGCGGCTCAAGCACGCCTCGCATCTGGCCGGCGTCTTGCCCGCCTACCGCGACGCCCAGGTCGGCGAGCGGCTCAAGTGGGCGCAGCGCGACTACGCGCTGGCGCAGGGGCTTGAGCTGATGACCTGGACGTTTGACCCGCTGATCAGCCGGAATGCACGGCTCAACCTCGCCAAGCTTGGGGCCGTCTGCTGCACCTACGTGCGGAACATTTACGGCCCCGAGCCAGAAGATCCCCAGGGCGAATTGCCCAGCGACCGCTTCCGCGTTGATTGGTGGCTTCGTGCGCCGCAGGTGGCGGCACGGCACGACGCGCCGCCCGCCCTGACGACGGCGGCAGCGCTGCGGGCCATGGCGCCGCTGGTGAACCCCGACCCGCAGGGGCCGACCGACGAACTGAGCGGCGAGCGCTGCCTCATCCAAATCCCCGTTGAGATCGAGGCGCTCAAGGCGAGCGACCTGCCGCGTGCGCGTGCCTGGCGCTACCAACTGCGCGCCCTCGCCGAGGGCGCGTTCGCCACCGGCTTCACCGTCACCGACTACGCCCGCGACGGCGCGATTGGGCTGTATCTGCTTGAGCGCGGGCGGTAAGCCCAGGGTTCAGGTGCCGGGTTTCAGGTTTCAGGCTGAACGCATCAGCAAGCCCTGCGTATGCCCAAACGGTAAAGCATCCACGAACCTTGTCATAGACGCAAACGATCCGCGAAGGTTTCGCGGATCGTTCGTGCAAAGTGGCGCAGCAGAGCAGACAGTAGCGCTACAGCGACTCAAGCAGCACGACCGCCTCGCCCTCGATGCAGACCTCGCCGTCTTGGTTGGTCACCGTGGTGGTGAGCGTGATGATCGGCTTGTCCTCGCGGATCGCGGTCACTACAGCGGTGGCGGTGATGGTGTCGTTGATGAAGACCGGCTTGCGGAAGGCCAGGTTCTGCTTGAGGTAGATCGAGCCAGGGCCAGGCAGGCGCGTCCCGATCACCGCCGAGATGAGGCCGCTGACGAGGATGCCGTGGGCGATGCGGCGCCCAAAGCGACTTTCACGTGCGCTGATCTCGTCAATATGCACGGGGTTCAGATCGCCGGAGAGGCCGGCGAAGAGGACAATATCGGTCTCGGTGATCGTTCGACGAAGGCTTGCCTGCTGTCCAAGCTGAATCTCGTGCGCCATAGTGGCCCTCCGGTGCTAATAGGGGTAGCTTCATGAAAAAGCGTAGCCAAGGGACACGAGCATAGTATCCAAAAGCCTAGCGTTTTATGACGCTACCTTCCGGTTCGGCAGGGCAATCCTGCCAGGCGATACTACGTCGCCTCTATCCCATGGCCGAAGCATTTGGGACTACGTGTCTCGTTCCTGTCGGTGAATGTCTCG
>CAIWXH010000805.1 GCA_903916565.1 uncultured Oscillochloris sp.
CCTCCGTGACAAAGCGACTGATATTTGCCGCGTCGATCCGACCCTGGGGGCGCATCACGGTCATGGTTTCGTCTGGCGTCACCTCGTCTGGCGTCGCCGTGGCTACCGAGGGGGCCACGGGGGCGGCAGGCGGAGGCACCGAGGGGGCAGGCGGCGCGACTGGCACCATGCTGATCGCCGTGCCTTGGCGCATCGCCCACCACTGCTGGAAAAAGAAGTAGCCGAAGTAGCCGAAGTCGTGCAAGTACCGCTTGACCAGGCGCCGTGGCTCCTGGGCCATGCGGTAGATCCACTCCAGGCCGGTCTTCTGCATCCAGGCTGGGGCGCGCTTGGTCACCCCGACAATCATATCGAGCGTGCCGCCGATGCCGATGGCGATGGGGACGCGCAGCTCGGGCGCGTGCATGCGGATCCACTTCTCCTGCTTCGGATTGCCGAGGGCCACGAGCAAAATATCGGGCTGGGCCGCCTTAATCAGCTCAACGGCGGTGCGATCCATGTCAAGCACCGACGCGGGCGGTGGCGAGTAGACGCCCACCACCTTGAGGCCGGGGTTGCGCTGCTGGAGAAGGTCGGCAGCCTTGGCGGCGATGCCTGGGCGCGCTCCAAAGAAGAACATCGAGTAGCCTTTTGCGGCGGCCCGCGTTGCCAGGGCCGGCACCATATCGGCGCCGGTTACCCGCCCAGGCAGCGGCCCGCCAAGCAGCCGCGAGGCCCAGACCAGCGGCATGCCGTCGGCGGTGGACATGTCGGCCTCTTGCAAGATCCGCCGCAGCTCGGGGTCGTGCAGCGAGTTGACGACAAAATCAGCATTGACGGTCGTGATTTGGGCCGTGCGACCTGTGGCTCGACCTTCAACGATAAAGGCGTCACAGCGGGCCATAGCCTCGTCCATCGAAAGGTTGTCAACCGGCACACCCAGGATCACGAGTAGCTTACGCATCGTCTACCACCAACTCTTTAGGGCCACAGCTCACCGCGTTGTGGTCAATACGCGCCATGGCTAAAAAGCACCGCAGGGATCGTCTTGATCAGGATCTCAAGATCCTTCCAGATGCTCTGCTCGGCAATGTACTTGAGATCGAGTTCGACCCAGCGCTTAAAATCAAGGTTACTACGTCCGCTCACCTGTTGCAAGCCGGTAATCCCAGGGATGGCATGCAGCCGCCCAATCTCCTCGTAGGTGTAGCGGGCCACCTCACTTGGAATGGCTGGGCGCGGGCCGACAAGGCTCATTTCGCCCTTCAGGACGTTAAATAGCTGGGGCAGTTCATCGATGCTCAGCTTACGGATGACCCGCCCAACCCGCGTGATGCGGGGGTCGTCCTTCATCTTGAAGACCGGGCCGTCAGCCTCATTTTTAGCCATCAACTCGGCCTTGCGCTGCTCTGCGTCAAGGTACATCGAGCGGAACTTGTAGCAGGCGAAATGCTCGCCGTCCTTGCCGACTCGCACTTGGCGAAAGAGTACCGGGCCGGGTGATTCGAGCCTGATCGCCACGACCGTGGCGGCCATGAGCGGCGAAGTGGCCACAATCATCGCGCTCGCCACTGAGATGTCGAGGCCACGCTTGAGGTTGTGGATCACTTTCGTGCGAATCACCCACGTCAACATACGCAGCCGCAGGCGCTGATTTGAGCGTGACCGCTGAAAGCGCTGTTCGGCAAAGATGGCGAGCATACGGGCAGCTTTGGGGTCAGGTTGATCCTCGCGGGGCGGGTACATCTCGCAGCCTTCCGTTCGTTGGAGCGATACGTGTCTAGCTTAATTCTAACAACACAACGGGACATTTGCGTTACAGGATCACCGGCCCGGTGTGACGATCTTGTCAAGCCATTGCCATTATAACTGATAACAGGTATACTTCCCTTGACTTGCCGCTCGTCGTTGGGCAAGGCGTGCTACCATTGACACGGCTTGCTCGTCTCTTCTCACCAAAGATGTATGCACTCTGGCTATGCTGCCGCTGTGGTTCTTGCACTGCGACTGCGTCATGTGGAGTCCCCTCGATGGCGGTCTATACCCTCGGCTTTGTGATGGAGCAGGCGCTCGGCCATGTGACCCACACGAAGAATTTACAGACGAACGTCCCGCGTGACCCGGCGGTGCGCGCCCATTGGGCGCTCGTGCCCTTTGAGGTTCATGGCCTAGCCGCCCGTCTGCCGCTCTACAAGAGTAACTGGACGGTGCGCGCCGGGCTGCGGGCGCGGGCTGCGGTGGCGCGGCTCGCCCGCACAACCCAGCTCGATGCGCTCTTCTTTCACACCCAGGTGCCGGCGATCCTCGTCCCAGACTGGCTGCGGCGCCTCCCCAGCGTCGTTTCGCTCGATGCTACGCCGATCCAGTACGACCAACTCGGCACATTCTACCAGCATCAGCAAGGGCCAGCGTGGCTTGAAGCGCTGAAGTGGCGGTTGAACCGCAACTGTTACCGCACGGCCCGCCATTTGGTCACCTGGAGCGCTTGGGCCAAGCAGAGTCTGATCGCGGATTATGGTGTGTCGGCCAGCAAGATCACGGTGATTCCCCCAGGCGTGAATATCGCCGAGTGGGTGCGCCCGACGCCCCGCGTACACCACGACGGCCCGGTGAAGCTTCTCTTCGTTGGGGCCAACCTTGAGCGCAAGGGTGGCCTGCTGCTGCTCGACGCCTTCCGCGCCCTGCGCCCCCTGGGCGTCGAACTCCATCTCGTCACCAAAGACCACGTTGCCGCCGAGCCGGGACTGATCGTCTATAGCAACATGCAGCCCAACAGCGCACCCCTCAAGGCGCTCTACCACGAATGCGACATCTTTGCCCTGCCGACCTTTGGCGACTGTCTGCCAATGGTACTCTCGGAGGCGGGGGCCGCCGGGATGGCGGTGGTCTCGACGAGCGTGGCTGCCATCCCCGAGATTGTCCGCGAGGGGCAGACTGGCCTGACCGTGCCTGCGGGCGATACCCACGCGCTCGAAGCAGCGCTGCGCCAACTGGTGCAACAGCCCGCGTTGCGGCTTCAGCTTGGCGAGCGCGCCGTCGCCCACGTCAGCCGCGCCTACGATGCGGCTAGTAACGCCCAGCGCCTGCTCGATCTCATCAAGGCCGAAGTTGATGCCGCCCGCGCACGGGTAGGAGTCCCCGCATGAGCAACCAAGTACTTCTCACCGTCTCTGGCACGATCCCCGCCGACCTGCCCGAGCGGATCGCCAGCGGCCAGCGGCCCCGCGCCGATTATCTGGCGCTCGCTGACGGCCTCGGTGCCGATCTGCTCGACTACACCGGCGCACGCACGGTCGCTGGCCCGCTTGGGCGCTGGCTTGAGCGTATCGGCGGGCCGGATCTGGTGCTGGCCTGGGCCTGCTATACGCTGCGCGGGCGCTACCAAGCCATTTTCACCGACGGCGAGCAGGTCGGCCTACCGCTGGCGGCGCTGCTCAAATGCCTTAGCCCAGGCCACCGCCCGCGCCACCTGATGATCGTCCACATCATCTCGGTGGCGAAAAAGATGCTCTTCCTTGACCGACTCGGCGTTCAGTCGCACATTGACCGCTTCCTGACCTACGCGACCTGGCAGCAGCAGTTCATCCAGCGCCGTTGGCACCTGCCGGCCAGCCGGGTGCTGTTCACGCCCTTTATGGTCGATAGCGCCTTTTTCGCCCCGACACAGGTGCAGCCGCGCCCCCTCGCCCGCCCGCAGATCTGCGCGGTCGGCCTTGAGCGCCGCGACTACCCAACCTTGCTGGCGGCGGTCGAAGGGCTCGCCGCCGATGTGGTGATCGCCGCCGCCAGCCCGTGGTCGAAGCGCAGCGACAGCACCGCAGGCCAAGCGATTCCCGCAAACGTCAGCGTACAGAAGTTCAGCCAGTACGATCTGCGCCAGCTTTACGCCGACAGCAGTCTGCTGGTGATGCCGCTCCAGGCGGTTGAGTTCCAAGCTGGGGTGACGGCGATTCTTGAGGCCATGGCGATGGAGCGGGCGGTCATTTGCTCGCGTACCCCCGGCCAAACCGACATCGTTGTTGAGGGCGAAAATGGCCTCTATGTGCCAGTCGGCGATGCGGCGGCCCTGCGTGCGGCCATCGAACGCCTGCTCGCCAACCCTGACGAGGCTGCACGGCTCGGGCGCGGCGGGCGGCGCACCATCGAACAGCGCATGAGCCTCGACCTGTACGTCGAGCGCCTGAGCGCCTTTGTGCGCGAGAGCATTGCTGAAGCCGCCGCGCCCCGCCGCCCCGCTGCCCGCCGCACGTAAAAGGAGCTGACCGTGCCCAAGCTGTCTCCAATCCTCACGACGCTGCTGCTCGCTGGCGAAGCGGGCCTAGCGGCGACCGTGAGCTATCTGCTGCTCTTGACCGCTGCGGCGACGTTCGCCCAACGGACGACCGCCGCACGCATTGGCGTGCCCACCAGCCGCTTCGCGATTTTGGTCCCCGCCCATAACGAGGAGCGGCTGCTGCCCGTGCTGCTGCTGAATCTCGGTCGGCTTGCCTATCCGCGTGAGCTGTTCACCATTCATGTGGTCGCCGACAACTGCACCGACGGCACCGCCGCGCTGGGTCGCCAGGGCGGCGCGGTCGTCCACGAGCGCTTCAACACCGAGCAGCGGGGGAAAGGCTACGCGCTGGACTGGCTGCTCCAACGCCTCTGGGCCAGCCCAGAAACGTACGACGCCGTCGTCATCCTCGACGCCGACTCGGTCGTCTCGCCCAACTTCTTGCAGGTGATGGACGCCCGCCTGTCCCGTGGCGAGCGGGTGATCCAGGGCTACTATGCCGTGCGCCAGCCCGGAAGTTCTTCAAGCGCAGGGCTGCGCGCCGTGGCCCTGATTCTCCTGCACTATTTGCGGCCCCAGGGGCGGATGGTGCTCGGCGGCTCGACGGGACTCAAGGGCAACGGCATGGTCTTCGCCACCGAGATTCTGCGACGGCAGCGCTGGTCGGCCTCGCTCACCGAGGACATTGAGTACCACATGGCGCTCATTTTGGCGGGCGAACGGGCCACCTTCGCGCCTGACGCCGTCGTCTGGGCCGAGATGCCCGACAGCCTGCGCGGCGCACAGACCCAGAACGAGCGCTGGGAGCAAGGGCGGATGGAGATGATCCGCCGCTTTGTGCCGGGGCTGCTTGGTCAAGCGGTGCGTCGGCGCAGCTTCCTGCTCTTCGATGCTGCCGTCGAACAGCTCATCCCGCCCTTTTCGGTGGTCGCCGGGGCCAGCGGGGCGGTGCTGCTGACGGCCCTGGCGCTACGCAGTCCACTTGGTATCGCCATCGCCACGTTTATTGTGCTTGGCCAGAGCGTCTACATCTTTGGCGGGCTGGCCCTGGCCCATGCGCCGAGTGAGGTCTACAAGTCGCTCCTGTCTGCCCCGGTCTACGTGGCCTGGAAGATCTGGCTGTATGTGCGCCTACTGTTGGGTCTAAAGCCGCGCAGTTGGGTACGCACCGCCCGCAACGCCGGGTAGACGGTAGCGGCAGCGAAGACGATATGAGTCATCCCGAAATGTAACAAGGGTGGTCGCGCCACGAGACCTTCCGCAGTAGCATACAAGTCCATCCCTGCGGGAGGCCCCTATGCGTCATGATGCCAACGTGCAGGCCGGGTCGCAAGCGGATCCGCGCCTAGCCG
>CAIWXH010000806.1 GCA_903916565.1 uncultured Oscillochloris sp.
CTCTCCCCCCTGCCCCCTCTCCCATGAAGGGAGAGGGGGAGCCGAACACTTCCTGCTACGAAATCTCCCCTCTCCCCTTGTGGGAGAGGGGCCGGGGGTGAGGGGCGAAGGTCGGTGCGGGATCGCTTCTTTGAATAGTATGCGGGGCCAAAGCCAGTGCGACAAATCTGCAATCTAAACTCTAAAATCCAAAATCCGAACTATGCCTAACATCCCCATCATTGAGTTTGATCGCGTCTCGAAGGTGTACCAGAGCGGCGGCGGCCCCATCGCCGCGCTGCACGAAGTTAGTCTGCACATCGCGGCGGGCGAATTCATTGCCCTGATTGGGCCAAGCGGCTGCGGCAAAAGCACGCTGATGCGCCTGATTGGCGATCTGGAGCAGCCCACGGCGGGCACGGTGCGTGTCAAGGCGAAGACGCCCGACCAGGCCCGCCGTGACCGCGACTACGGGATTGTCTTTCAGGCGCCGGTGCTGTACGAGTGGCGCACCATTTGTAAAAATGTCGAGCTGCCGCTTGAGCTGATGGGCCATCCACGCCAGCAGCGCCACGCCCGGGCGATGGAATTGCTGCGGCTCGTCGGCCTGGGCGACTTTGGCGAAGCCTATCCGCATCAGCTCTCGGGCGGCATGCAGCAGCGCGCCTCCATCGCCCGTGCGCTCTCGTTTGCGCCCTCGATTCTGCTGATGGACGAGCCGTTCGGCGCGCTCGACGAAATCACCCGCGAACGGCTCCAGCTTGAACTGTTGAGCATCTGGGCCGAATCAGCGCCGCGCCCGACGGTGATCTTCGTCACCCACAGCATCCCCGAGGCGGTCTTTCTGGCGGACCGCGTGGTGGTGATGTCGCCGCGCCCCGGTCGTGTCCAGCGCATCATCGAGGTGGATCTGCCGCGTCCCCGCGCCTTCGAGACCCGCGAGTCGCCGCGCTTCTTCACGCTGCTCACCGAGGTGCGCGAGTGCCTGCGGGCGATGGAAGTGTGAGAGGCGCACGATGAAGGTCGTTACCACGCTGTCGCAGTCGCGCAGCCAACCCGCACCGCTGGCGGGCTGGCTACGCTCGCTGTGGCCCCCACTGCTGACGTTTGCCCTGGTGATGGGCCTGTGGGAAGGGGCGGTGCGCCTGTTTGGCATCCCGCTGTATTTGCTGCCAGCGCCTAGCCAAATTCTGACCACTTTTTTTGAGCGTCCGGGCTACCTGCTTGGCATTGGGCTGGTCACGTTTGGCAATGCGCTAGTCGGTTGCACGCTTGGCTGCTGCTGCGGCGTGCTCATGGCGACACTTTGCGTACGCTGGCCCGTGGTCGCCGACGGGCTAGTGCCGCTGGCCGTCGCCGCCAGCGCCGTGCCGATTATCGCGCTCTCGCCCCTGATGGGCATTTGGCTCGGCAGCATCAGCCCAGCCTCGAAGATCGCCGTCGTCACGGTGATGACCTTCTTCCCGACGCTGGTGAGCGTCTATAAGGGGCTGGTTTCACCACGCGCCGACGCGCTGCTGCTGCTGCGCTCGTACGCCGCGCCGCAACGCGCCATCTTCCTCAAGCTGCGGATGCCCGCCGCGCTGCCGTTCCTCTTCAACGCCCTGCGCGTCTGCACCAGCCTAAGCATGATCGGCGCGGTGGTGGCCGAGTTCTTTGGTGGCCCGCAGAACACGCTTGGGGTGTACATCAAGACGCAGGCCGGGATCTTGCGTACTCGTGAGGCGTGGTCGGCCATTGTGGTCGCGTGTCTCTACGGGCTGGCCTTCTACCTCGTGGTCGCCCTGGTTGAACGGGCCGTGATGCCCTGGAACAAACATCGTTAAGCTGGGCAGCGCCGCCCACCCGCGCCTGCCGGGGGGCTGAAGCCCCCGGCTCTTGATTAACGAAGCCTGCCTTCGCAGGCTATTCTAGGCCGCGCAGGCGGCCTTCGTCCCGCGTAGCCCGTGGCTTCAGCCACCGGGCGTGGGTTCGCAGCACGACGTTGCATCAGCCCTGAACCCTGGCATTGTGTCTCGTATCGTTGACCCAAAGGAGCTATGACCCGTGCAGATGCGTAAAACGCTCGGAATGATCGCCGCCCTGCTGCTGCTGGGCACCCTGCTTGCCGCGTGTGGGCAGACGCCCGCCGCCCCTGCCGCAACCGCCCCCGCCGCAACCACATCCGCGCCGCCCGCCGCCACGACAGCGCCCGATGCGGTCTCCCTGCAACTGAAGTGGGTCGCGCAAGCCCAGTTCGCTGGCTACTACGCCGCGCTCGATCAGGGCTTCTACAAGGCCGAAGGGCTGAATGTCGGCATTCTCTCGGGTGGCCCCGACATCACGCCCGAGCAAGTGGTCGCCAGCGGCCAAGCGCAGTTTGGCATTGACTGGCTCGCCAGCCTGCTCGTCACCCGCGAGCAGGGCGCGCCGCTGGTGAACCTCGCCCAGGTCTACACCCGCGCCGGGATGCGCCAACTCTCGTGGAAGACGAGCAACCTAAACACGCCCGCCGACCTCAAAGGCAAGAAAGTCGCGGTCTGGTTTGGCGGCAACGAGTACAATCTGCTCGCCACGCTCAACAAGTACAAGCTCAACAAAGACACCGACCTGACGCTGGTGCAGCAGCCCTTCGACATGAACCTGCTGCTGAACAAAGAGGTTGACTCGGCGGCGGCCATGACGTACAACGAGCTGTACCAAGTGCTCAGTGCGGGCCACACCATCACCGAACTGAACGTCCTCGACTACAACGCCGAGGGCACGGCGATGCCCGAGGACGGCATCTTCGCCAATGCCGACTGGCTGAAGGCGAACCCGAAGAACCCGGACATCGCCGCCCGCTTCCTGCGGGCTTCGTTTAAGGGCTGGGCCTACTGTCGCGACAACGCCGACGCCTGCGTGCAGATTGTGCTGAACCAGGACAGCGGCGGCGTGATGACGAAAGAGGCGCAGGCGTGGCAGATGGCCGAAGTGAACAAGCTAATCTGGGGCGACCCAATCAATCCAGCCACCAAGATTGGCTACCTCGACCCCGCCAGTTTCAAGTTTGCCGCCGACACGGCGCTTCAGTTTGGCCTGATTAAGCAGCCCGCCGAAGAGGCCGCCTACACGCACGCGATCTGGGAACTGGCGACGAAGTAAGCTGCTGTCATGCTGAGCGCAGCGAAGCATCTCGACCAAAACTCTGCGCTGCGCTCCTCAGAAACGTTCGGATTGGGGATGTACGGGCGCCCCTCGTGGGCGCCCACAAGGGGCGCCCACAAGGGTTGGGGTACGGGTGCCCCTCGTGGGCGCCCACAAGGGGCGCCCGTACGTCAACTAGTAACAGCGTTCCTAAAGCCAATACTTTTCAAATAAGCCGTCGGATGCCGTCCACGAATAGGTCGCGAATACGCGAATGCGGCGCTGCATACGCTATTCGGGTATTCGTGAATCATTCGTGGTCGGCACGGCATGGCCTTATTTGAAAAGTATTGTTCCTAAAGCTTCCCGGAAGCTATGGAGTGAAAAAGCATGACCACAGTGATCAAAGGCGGCACGGTGGTGACGGCGGGCGACACCTTCGCGGCTGATGTGCTGGTCGCGGGCGAGCAGATCGTCGCCGTAGGCCGTGGGCTGAGCGGCGACACGATCATTGACGCCAGCGGCGCGTACGTCATTCCCGGCGGCATTGATGTGCATACGCACCTCGACATGCCCTTCGGCGGCACCGTCTCGTCCGACGACTTTTTCACGGGGCACCGCGCCGCCGCCTTTGGTGGCACCACGATGCACATTGACTTCGCCATTCAGCCGAAGGGCGCCAGCCTGCGCGAAACGCTCGATCTTTGGCACGCCAAGGCTGCGGGCAAGGCGGCGATTGACTACGGTTTCCACGTGGCGATCACCGACCTGACCGACGCCGTGCTGGCCGAGTTGCCGCAGAGCATCGCGTACGGCGTGCCCAGCGTGAAGCTCTTTATGGCCTACAAGGGTGTGCTTCAGGTGGATGATGCGACGCTCTTTCGGGCGATGCAGCAGGCGGCACGGCACAAGGTGCTGATCATGGTTCACGCCGAGAATGGCGACGTGATTGACCTGCTCGTCAAAGACGCGCTGGCTGCCGGGAAGCTTGCGCCGAAGTATCACGCGCTGACGCGCCCGCCCGAGCTAGAGGCGGAGGCGACCGCTCGTGCTGTGCGCCTTGCCGAAGTGGCGGGTGCGCCGCTCTATGTGGTGCATTTGACCAACGCGGGCGCGCTTGAGGCGGTGCGGCTGGCCCGCGCCCGTGGCCTGAGCCACCAGATTTTCGCCGAGACGTGTAGCCAGTACTTTTTCTTCACCAAAGACGACCTCGACCGCGAGGGCTTCGAGGGCGCGAAGTGGGTTTGCTCGCCGCCCTTTCGCAGCGCGGGCGACCACGCCGCGCTCTGGCAAGGCGTGGCCGACAACAGCCTCCAAATCGTCTCGACCGACCACTGCCCCTTCTGGTTTGCAGGCGGCGTGCAGGGCCGTGTCCCTGGAAAAGAGTTGGGCCGCGCCAGCTTCGCGCAGATCCCCAACGGCTGCCCCGGCATCGAAGAGCGCCTGATGCTGCTCTACACCCACGGCGTTCGCACGGGCCGCATCTCGCTGAACCGCTGGGTCGAACTGTGCGCGACCAACCCGGCCAAGCTCTTTGGCTGCTACCCGCGCAAGGGCACCGTCGCCCCCGGCGCTGACGCCGACGTGGTGGTCTGGGACCCCGAGGCGCGGCGCACACTGAGCGCGGCCACGCTGCACCAGAACACCGACTACAGTCTTTACGAAGGCTGGGAAGTGGTGGGCGCGCCGCGTACCGTGCTGAGCCGTGGCCGTGTGCTGGTGGACGACGGCCAGTGGCGCGGCGAGGCGGGCGTTGGTCAGTTTATTCACCGGCAGCCGTTCGGGCGGTAAGCGGTTCCACGCAACACTCGGGCGATCTTACGCAAAGCCGCAAAGCCGCAA
>CAIWXH010000807.1 GCA_903916565.1 uncultured Oscillochloris sp.
ATCATTCGCCAGCAGGATGTCCTTGATCTGCCGAACGACTCGCTGATCGCGCAGCCAGCGAAAAAACCCAACAGACCTTGCTCGCCAAGGCGCGTGATTCGGCTGGCAAACAACGCCAAGCGCATGTCGCCACGCTCGCCGTCCTACGCGACCGCGAACGCTTGAGCGTGCCGATACCACTGGGGCTTGGCGTGCGCCGTGCCCTGGTGTGGCTGCGGCTGCGACGGGCTAGGCGCTACACCGTTGGCCTAATGATCGGGGCGGCGCTGGGGAGTCAACCCCTGTTCACATTGGTCGTAAGCGGCAGCTTGGGATCAAGCCACTTTGCCCAGATCCGCCCAGAGTTGATGGGCCTTGGCTTGGCTGGCGGCCTGGGAGTCGGCCTCCATGTCTCGCGCCGCCACCGCAGGCTTACCACGCGGATCGGGGCGACGCTTGGGGCTTTCCTGGGGGGGATGCTCTCAGGCGTGCTGATCCTTCTGCTTAATCATCCGCAGACAGGGCCGCAACTTCCAGCGGGCGAGACCCAACCCTCACCGAGGTTCGTCCTGTTCATCGCCATGCTTGGCGGCAGTTGGGGCTTTTGTGCGGCAATGGTTTGTTGCGGGCAACCCGCGACGTGGATACGCCGCGCCAACGGACGGTGGGGCTGATTTGGGGGGCCAGTGGTCTCTTGGGCGGCGTGATTCTGCTGGTGCTGCTCCTCTGGCTCTTAAGTCTAAGCTTAGGCCAAGACGAACTGAGCAGCATCTTCCAAGCAGCGCGCACGACCACTGGGCTTGCCACCATCGTGTATCTGTTAGTTGACCCCATCCTCATCTCGCTGGGCATTGGGCTGGCCGATCACTATGTAACCAGGAACCGGGAATAAGCCGCCGCTCTGAGGCGTCAGCACGCGCCGGGTCAAATGCACGCGGGCCACGGAATCAATCCCGTGGCCCGCGTGCGCGAACGGTCGAGGGCGACTACTTATCGGACGGCACCTCGTCGAGGATGATGGCGTCGCCACCTGCTGCGACGTGCAGGTCGGCGAGCTGGCGCAGGGCGCTGAAGAGTTCGACATCAAGGATGACACCCGTCGGATAGCCCTTTTGGGTCACGATGATGGGCTGGTGATTGGCGCGCGAGCGCTTGATTAAGGCAGCTAACGACGAGGCTGCCTTCGAAATTGGCACCACACCCTGCTTCAGATCGACGTCTAGCGTGTACTTCTTTAGATCTACCATGACAGCCTCCACTCTCAAACGATGTAGCGTTACGTTCAGCAGAAAGAATTGCCTTGCTCCTGGCCCGCCCATACTCGCTACGCTCCCCAAGTCTGACCCAGAACCTAAACTGACGGGCAAAGGGCGCGTTATCACAGAGCGAGAGGCGGTATTCTTTTCAGCAATGCGAACGCCGCGAGGACACATCTGTATTCTACACCAAGTCCTCGCATTTGTTAAGAAGAAGTTTATGACCTGTTGGATCTGATTCTCGTTCAATCATGGCATTTTTGGCCTAGATTGCTTGCATAAGCGTCTATAAAGCCCCATCGCTTGCTGGCAATGGGGCTACGCGGGACGAGTTGGGCGCGACTTAGAAGTAACGGCTCAGGTTTTCGAAGATCTGCGCGATGTCGCCGGTGTCGCCTTTGACCACCATCGTGCGCGAGAAGTCGGCAATCGCGGTGACGGTGGCCGTATCGGCGTCAGTGCCATAGGCCACGGGAAAAATACTAATCCCCGACTCATCAAAGCTGGTACGTAGCTGGTCAAGCGTCAGCGCACTAGAGTTGTTGGCACCATCAGAGAGCATGACAATCGCGGTGATGCGGTCGCTCCCGCTAGAAGGCAAGGCGGCAAGCTCAGTCCGCGCCAGATCGAGCGCGTCGAACAGCGCAGTCTTGCCGCTGGCCCGCATGGTGTCAACCGCCTGCTGGAGCTGGTCGCGGTTGTCGGCGAGGGGCGCAATCGGTGTGAGTACGCGGGCGGTCGAGTCGAAGGAAATCAGGCCAACGCGATCCTCGGGCAGAATCCGCATTAAGAAGGTGGCAAGCCCCGCCTGGACCAGCGTGAGCTTTTCGCCGTCCATCGAGCCGGAGGTATCAACCACGAGCATGATGTCGGCCCGTTTGCGATTAACCGCCCAGGCGTTCTTGGCGGCGACAATCACCTCGGCCTGCGGCACCTCAAGGATCGTCTGCACGCCGGTGGGGTCAACCCCATAGGCCGGGGTGATCGGGTCGGCCAGGGGCACATTGACATTTGCGGGGCGAAAGCCGAAGCTCATCGCCGCACGCTGGGCCTCCTCGCCAAGCAGAAACTTGTAGAAGAGATCGGCGCCCTGACGCTCTTCCGCACTGGCGCTGCTGAGGACGATGAAGGGGTCATCGTGCCAGAAGGTGCCCTCTTTCGGGTAGATCGCGACCAGCGGCGTTGTGGGCGGATCGACCTTATTAAAGTCGATCAGCGTGATCTCCTCCATCGGGAAGGCCGAGATGTAGCTCATCCCGAACTTCTTCATGTTTGACGAGAAGATCAGCGTGTTGTAGCCATAGTGCTTGATGCCCTGCCCCAAGTCGCGAATGAACTGCTGGGCCGCCTGGCTCTGCACATCGGCGGTGGTCAGGCCGCGCTGCTTGCCGTTGGCGGCGTAGAACTCGGCGATCAGCGTGCTGAGGGCCGACGTGCTAATCTCGGGGTCGGTGTGGCCCCACGAGAAGCGCCCCCACTCGGGGTGACCAAACTTGCCCCAGCCCTTCGGGTCTTTGATCAGCTCAAGCATATCGGCCCAACCGATGGGTTTGTTGGGCCAGCCCATCGCCTCGGCCATCGGGCGCCACATGCCAATCACCACGGGCGTCAGCACCAGCGGCTCGTTCGAAATAGCGATGTTGGCGTTGCCCGTCTCTTGTTTCAGCACCTCAAGCCACGTCGAGGCCGATGGGCTCCAGACCGTGACCTGAAGCGTGCCATTCTTGATCTCGGTGCGGGCGGCGCCCGACGATTTGTTGACCCCCTCGACGAAGACGGGGCGACCGCCCAGATCGGCCTTCTGCGCGTTAAAGCGGGTAATCTGCTCGGTCAGCCACTTCTCTTTTTCCGGGCTGTAGGCGATGGAGACACGGACGGCGTTGGCTGGTGGGCCGCTTGTGGCGGTGGTGGCGCCGCCGCCACCGCCAACACGGCCACAGGCAGCGAGGAGTACCGACAGGATCGTGGACAGCAGGATCAGGGGCGAGCGTCGCATGGCAACTCCTTGTAGGTTTCAGGTGGTAGGTGTCGGGTGTCAGACCGAGCGCAGCAGCCGTCTGCGGCGGTTCCACGCAAAGTCGGAGCGATCTCGCGCAAAGCCGCAAAGCCACAAGGTCGCAAGGCGTTGATGTGGCGGGGCGTAGGGGCGCAGCATGCTGCGCCCCTACGTTCACGTTTATTGCACGATGAACTGGGCGTTGCGGTACTGGCTGTCGAAGGCATCTTTGATCACGCCGGCCTCAAGCACATCGCGCACCTCGCGCACCCCATCCTCGACGGTCAGGCGTGGCGTGTAGCCTAACACACGGCGGATCTTGGCGAAGTTGACGCGGATGTCGCGCATATCGCCGCCGAAGGTCAGGTCCTTATGCTCGACCCGCGTGCCCGCGACGTAGCGCTGCACGAGGGCCACGATCTCGTCCTTGGTGTAGTTGCCCTCGTCGCTGCCGACGTTGAAGATCTGGCGGGCGACCGCCGCGCTGGGTGCGCTGAGGGCGAGCAAGATGGCGTCGGCGACATCGCGCACATGGACGAAAGAGCGGGCGTAGCCGCGATGGTAGATCACGAGGCGGCGCTTGGTCAGCGCCTCAAGCACGAACTGGTTGACGATCAGGTCGAAGCGCATACGCGGCGAAACCCCGAAGAGCGTGGCGAGGCGATAGAGGATGGGGGCCGCTCGCCCGCCCGTCGTCTCGTTGAGCAGAAACTGCTCGGAGGCAATCTTGGTCTCGGCGTAAAGTGATTGGGGGTTGAGGGATGATTCCTCGGTAACTGGGGTGCCATCAAGGGCGAGGCCGTAGTTACTGTAGGTCGAGGTGAAGAGGAAGCGCGTGGCCCCGGCGGCCTCGGCGGCGGCGTAGACGCGCTTGGTGCCCTCGTAGTTGTAGCGCCACGCCACCTGCGGCCCGACCATCTGACAGGCAGGGAAGCCCACAATCGCCGCGAGGTGAACCACCGCATCAAGCGGGGTGGCAGGCAAATGCCCCACCCGCAGGCCACCAGCCTCGGCCTGAATGTGCTCAGGGTCGCAGACATCCACCTTGGCGAAGCGGAAGCGCGGGTGCTGCCAGTAGCCGAGTAGGGATTGTCCACCGAAGAGTAGGTCGTCGGCGACGGTGACGCGCCAGCCGACGTTGAGCAGCACCCCGGTGAGCAGTGAGCCGATGTAGCCAGCCCCGCCGGTGATCAGGACGTGGGGCGCGTCTTGCTGCTCCGCTGTGCTCATAACTTCTCCTCTTTCTATAGCCAGGCAACAGCCCTATTGTACTACCCCTAGCCCGTGGCTGTGTGGTTGATCCGCTCCCCGTCTGGTGGCGAAGCCACGGGCGAGAATCCGCGAAGCCCGCTGAAGCGGGTTGATGAGCCTGCGAAGGCAGGCTTCGCACCGCGTAGCCGGGGGCTTCAGCCCCCCGGCGGGCTAACGCAGCTGTGATTCCTTCATAATGGACGGTGAATCCTTGATGTGCGTCTGGGCTTCCTTCATCCGCGCCTGAGCTTCCGTCAGCTGTGCCTGGGCATGGTTCATCTGTGTCTGGGCATCCTTTTCATGCGCTCACGAACGAAGCAGCGTACGCGCCGTTGCGGTAACAACCAGCGCCATCGCGCCGTCGCCGCCGCGATTCGGGCAAGCACATGCAGCACGCGCAAGCGGAGGCCGCTGACGCGCTGCATGACCAGACGAGTAAGCAATCTCGATGCCACGGTCAGCCCTTATAGCAGTCCTACACAGGTTGTTTCGCGCCCGCCCGGTGGCTGAAGCCACGGGTATGGGATGCGAAGGCCGCCTGCGCGGCCTGGATAGCCTGCGAAGGCAGGCTTCGCCGATCAAGAGCCGGGGGCTTCAGCCCCCCGGATTCAATAACCAGGATAGGATTGCTATAGGTGATCAACCGCAGCTACTTTGACGCCGCCCCGGCGCTCTGGTACAGTGCGCGCACACCCGAGATGGTAAGGAGGGCAGCGATGCCGATTGAGACGCTCGTCGCGGCCTGTGTCGCGCAGATCGAGGTTAGCCACCGTGCCCGTGAGCAGGCCATTGGGGCTTCGCGGGCCTTGATTCGCCAGTGCGCCAACAGCATTCGCGCCGCCCACCGGGCCGAGTTCGCCGAGGCCGAGCGGCTACTGGAAGAGGCCGGTGCCACCGTCGCGCAGATCGCCGCCGCTACCGCTGGCAGGCCGGAGATCCGCTTCGCCGGTTACACTCAGGACGCCCTGAAAGAGTTTGTCGAGGCGCACCTCGTCCTCGCTTTTTTGGGTGGGCGCGAGCCGCCCGGCCCCGCTGCGCTTGGCGTCGAGCCTGCCGCCTACCTCAACGGGCTGGCCGAGGCCGCGAGCGAGTTGCGCCGCGCCATCCTCGATGGCCTGCGGCGCGGCGAGGTCGCCCGTGGCGAGACGCTGCTGCAGACGATGGACGATGTCTACAGCGAGCTGGTGACCGTCGATTATCCTGATGCTGTCACCGGCGGCCTGCGCCGCACCACCGACGCCCTGCGCGCCGTGGTCGAACGCACCCGTGGCGATATGACCGCCGCCCTGCGCCAGGACCAACTGACCGCCGCAATGCACGCGCTTGAGCAGCGCCTGCGTGAGGATTAGGGGACGGTGCGGGGACACGGGGACAAGGGGATGGGGAGACACGGGGATGGGGAGACAAGGGGACAAGGGGATGGGGAGACACGGGGACAAGGGGATGGGGAGACAAGGGGATGGGGAGAC
>CAIWXH010000808.1 GCA_903916565.1 uncultured Oscillochloris sp.
CCCCTCTAGGCGATCCTCAAGGTCGGCGTAGATGCTGCGTAGGCGCTCAAGCGTCTCGTCGTCGGTCTCCCAGAAGCCACGCTCGTTCGCTTCAAGCAGACGGCGGGCCATACCCGCCGCCGCCTGCGGGTTGAGCTTCGCCAACCGCTCGCGCATCGCCTCGTCGAGCAGGTAGGTTTCGGCAACGCCCTGGTACACCCAGCCATCCACCGCGTTCGCCGTGGCGCTCCAGCCATAAGTGTTGCTGACGCGCACCTCAATCTCGTGCGCGCCCTCGTAGCCGTGGGCCAGCATGCCCTCGAACCACTTAGGGTTGAGCAACTTGGCGCGACTCTCTAGGCGCACCATCTGTTCGAGCGAGCGCACGCGCCCGCTCCCTGGCCCGCTAAAGGCTTCGACCTCCGCAACCATCACCGTCGGGCGCGCACCACGCAGCTTCTCGACGCTCTTGGTCATGCCGCCCAGATACTCGTAGTAATGATCCACGTCGCTAATGCCCACCTCGACGCTATCAATGTTCTGGAAGGTCGCTTCGACGGTAGAGAGCGCCTGTTCAAGCAGCGGGCGGGCCTCGCGCCACTCACCCGAGGGCGTCAGCGCAAAACCCTTGCGGCTCATAAAGACATCGCCAAGCTGCTGGTCATCTTCCCAACTGCCATGCTCGACCATCAGGTTGACGTTTGCGCCGTAGCTGCCGGGGGCGTTCGAGAAGACGCGGGACGCCGCCTCTTCCACGCTCACGCCAAGGGTTGTGGCCTGCTCTAAGGCGTGTTTCCTAATGAAGTTCTGGCTCGTCGGCTCGTCGGCGGTCGCAGCGAGGCGGGCGGCCTTATCAATCAGCATCGCTTGGTGCGCCATGAGGTCGCGGAAGATGCCGCTGACGGTGCAGACGACATCCACGCGGGGGCGCTTCAGTTCAGACAGCGGAATGAGCGCCACATCGGCGACCTTGCCGAGCTCATCGGTGACAGCGCGGGCACCAATCAGGGCCAGCGCCTGCGCCACGCCCTCGCCATCGGTCTTGATGTTGTCGGTGCCCCACAGCACCAGCGCCACGGTCTCGGGCAACGCGCCCTGACTCTTCGTGAGGCCCACGAGCAGTTCGTTAATGCACTTTGTCCCCGTGACCTGTGCGCCCTCAGAGGGCATACGCCAGGGGTCAAGGCCGTGAATGTTGCGCCCAGTCGGCACCACGGAGGGGTTACGCACCACATCGTTGCCGGAGGAAGGGGCGATGAAGCCGTTGCTCAGGGCGCGTAGCAGGCCGGGGATCTCGCCGTCGGTGCGAAGACGCTTGAGCAGATCGGCGAGGAAGGTGGCGAGCGGCACGAGGGCGGCTTGCGGCACGTTTTCGGCGGAAAGCGGGGCACCTGCGACGAAGCGACGAATGGCGGCGCGGCAACGCTCGTCAATCTGGCGATACTGATCCTGCGCGGTCGTGTTATGGGCGACGCGATCTCGCAAATCGGCGTAATTCCAGCCGCGTGACGTGGCGATCAGCTCGGGCAGCGTCGGCGTGTCAGGGGTTGGGCGCTGGAACGCCGCCACCAGCGCCAGAATATCTACCAGCTCGTCACGCTCGGGCGGGCGACCGAGGACGTGCAGGCCAACGGGGATGAGGCGCTGCTCGACTTCAAGCAGGCGATGGGCGAGCACGGCGACCGCATTGCTCGCTTCGGGAGTGAGAGCGACGTGGGGATTTGGGGACGCGGGGACTTGGGGATTTGGGGACAAGGCGACAAGGGGATCGCCGTCTCCATCTTCGTGTCCCCGTGTCCCCGTGTCCCCGCGTCCCTCTGTCCCCACGTCCTCGTGTAGCCCCAGACGGGCGGCCTGATCCCGAATCAGCGCAAGCAAGTTCTCGTCGGGCCGAACGCGAAACTGGTCGATGCTATCCTTGAGCAGGCGCAAGCCTTTGTAAAGACCGGCCTGCTGCACCGGCGGCACGAGGTAGCTGACGAGCGTTGCCATACCGCGCCGCTTGGCGATGGTGCCCTCGCTGGGATTGTTGACGCAGTAATAATAGATGTTGGGCAGACCACCGAGCAGCCGCGTCGGCCAACACTCGGGGCCAAGGCCCGCCTGCTTACCGGGCATAAACTCAAGCGCGCCGTGGGTGCCTATATGCACGACCGCATCGGCGGCAAAGACCTTATCGAGATAGGTGTAGAAGGCGGCGAAGCCGTGATGCGGGGCCGCATTGCGCGCCATCAGCATTCGCATCGGGTCGCGCTCGTAGCCGAAAGTCGGTTGCACGCCAATGAAGACATTGCCAAAGTGACGGCCCTGAATATAGAAGCGCTTACCGTCGCTCAACAGCTCGCCGGGGGCGCTGCCCCAGAACGGCTCGATGTCGCTGTAGTCAGGAAAGAGCCGCCGGTACTCTTCAAGGCTCAGATACGCGCCGACGTTGGTGTCGGTGCCATGCACCAGCGCGTTACCTTCGACAATTAGGCGGCGCAGCGCCTCGGCGCTCTCGGGCACCTCGACGCGATAGCCCGCCGCCTTCAGCTCATTAAGCAAGCGGAAGGTACTGGCGAAAACATCGAGGTACGCGGCGGTGCCGACGCTGCCCAAGTTGGGCGGAAAGTTGAACAGCACCAGCGCGAGCTTCTTCTGTGCGTTGGTTTTGCGGCCAAGGGCGACGCGGCGCACGACGCGGTCGGCGAAGCGCTCGACCTGCTCGCGCACCGGCACCGCCACGCTCTCCTCGCCTGACGGCCCACCGTAGACAAGCGGCTCGGCGGCGCCCTCAAGTTCGGCCAGGGCCACATTCATCGCAATGTGCATCGGGTTGAGGCCACGCTCATCGGCCCGCCACTGCTCAACGCGCTGAAAAACGAGCGGAATGGTCTGAAGGAAGGGCACATCAAGCGCCTCAAGCGCGATGCGCGCCTCCTCGGGCTTGCTCTGCGCCATGCCGCCAGCCAGCGAGAAGCCAGAAGTGGTGACGACAAGATCGACCGCCGACCGCCGTAGCACCCTTGCTGGCTGCGGTCTGCCGTCCGCCGTCAGCAGGCGTGAAAAAGGCGTCCATCGCGGGGCGATTGTCGAGCGTGGCGGTGTAGGCGAGCCGCGCCTCGATGCCACGGGCCTCCAGGGCGCGAATCAGCGCGGTGAGATGCGCCACATTGTCGCAGAGGGCGATCACGCGCAGCGTGAGCAGGCCGACGACGCCTTTGTCGAGCTTGAGGCGGCGCTTTTTCTGCCACTTCTCGTAGCTGCGGAGATCGGGGAAGGGCGCGGGGGCGTCGGGGTGCCACAGCGCGACATCCGGGTAGAGGAACGGGTCTTCGACCGGGAGCTTGCCCTTCATCCCCGGCACGTAGCGCTCGGCAATCGTACAGAGCATACGCTGAAGGTTCTCGGGGCTATTGTGCACCCAGAAGAGATGCAGCACGATAAAGCTGTGCAGGTCGCGAAAGCGCCCAGGGAGGAACTTCAGGATTTTGGTTAGGCTTTTGACCAGGGTGAGCTGACGCGACATCTCGCTGTGGCCGTGCTTCGGCTTGAACGAGTCCATCATGCCGCCGTGGCTATCGTCCTTATCCTTGCCGCCCAGGTTGAATTTGCCCAGGCGGGTGAACTTCGCCAGCGACGGATTGCTCATCAGAATGGCGATGGGGCACGTTGCCCGCGCAAGCATCGCCTCCAGCGGGCGAATATATGCCTCACCGAAGAGCATCGCGCCCAGCACGAAATCGGCGGCGGCCACATCGGCGGCGATGCGCTCGCGGCGCACGGGATCGGCCAAATCAGAGGCCAAATAGACCCCAACCGTGAGATCGACCGCGTGTTCACGCGTGATGGCGGCGGCTGCGGCCCGCAGGCCGGTAATGTAATTGTCCTGCGTGCTCAGGAAGACGAAACGCATGCTCCCTCCTTCGTGCCATACGGGGGCGACATATAGTCAGAACTGATGATATGTCATCGTACGTCTGACGTTGCGTGCCTTGCGATAAGGAATCGTTACCCGGTGGGGGTAAAAAGGTTACCGGAACCCGCCTGTCGGCTGAGTGAATCAGACTACGGGCCAGAGTTCGGGTATAATCGCAGACGGCTGCTCCCCACAAGTCTGGTGGTTTCACACGTATGGCCCGCTTTCGCGATCAGTCCGACGAGCTGCGAACCGTCTTGCAAGACTTTGCCCCCCAGGGCGAGGCCGTAGACGCCATCGCCCGCCTCGTTGCCAGCGCCGTCATCGGTGGGCGCACCCTCTTCACATGCGGCAATGGCGGCAGCGCCGCCGACGCGATTCATTTGGCCGAAGAGATGGTAGGCCGCTATCGTGGCGACCGTCGCCCCTTGGCGGCAGTCTGTCTGAATACCGACGTTGGTGCGCTTACCTGCATTGCCAACGACTACGGCTACGGCCAAGTCTTTGCCCGCCAGCTTCAGGCGCTTGGCCGACCCAGCGACGTGCTGATCGTCTTCAGCACCTCGGGCGGCTCACCCAATATCCTCAACGTCCTCGCCACCGCGCAGGCCGGTGGCCTGATGACCATCGCTATTCTTGGCAAAGACGGGGGTGCCGCCCGCACACGCGCCGACCACGCGCTGGTCGTGCCCAGCGCCAGCAGCGCCCGCATCCAGGAAGTACACGGTCTCATCCTGCACAGCATCTGCGAAGAGGTGGAGGAGCGCTGCAGCGCGGGCTGAACCCTAGGCATGGTTCAAATCAGCTTGACTGTTTGGGTGACACCTCCACAACGCTACCGCTCTCCAGACAGTCGCGTGGAGGTGTAGAGGTGTGGAGCAACGGTCAAACTGGTTGGAACTATGCCTTAACCCTCTATTATGGACGTTCATCGTCAATTGGAACAAGGGAGAACACACGTGACGGATCGCATTCTGGTGACCGAGAAACTTGCCGCCGAGGGCCTTGATGTCCTGCGTCGTGGCGGCGAGGTTGACGTGAAGCTGGATCTCGACAAGGCGGGCCTGATCCAGATTATCGGCGAGTACGACGCCCTGGTGGTGCGTTCGGCCACCAAGGTCATCGCCGAGGTGATTGAGGCGGGCACGAAGCTGCGTGTCATTGGGCGCGCTGGCACCGGCGTAGACAACATTGATGTTGAGACCGCCACGCGCCGGGGCATCATCGTCGTGAACGCGCCTGCCTCAAACAACATCGCCGTCGCCGAGCTGACCATCGGCCTGCTCGTCAGCCTGGCCCGCTCCATTCCCCAGGCCCACGCCTCGCTTCAGGGTGGCAAGTGGGAGCGCACGAAGTTCCAGGGCTGGGAAGTGCGCGGCAAGACGCTTGGGCTGATCGGCCTGGGCCGCATTGGCTCGGAGGTCGCCGTACGCGCCCGTGCGATGGAGATGAACCTGTTGGCCTACGACCCCGTCGTTTCGCTCGACCGCGCCGAGCAGATTGGTGTCGAGCTGGTCAGCCTGGATGATCTGCTGGCGCGTAGCGATGTCATTTCGCTGCACGTGCCCCTAGTTGACAGCACGCGCAAC
>CAIWXH010000809.1 GCA_903916565.1 uncultured Oscillochloris sp.
AGAGGGGAGATTCCGCAGCAGGATGTGTTCGGCTCAGACCACCGCGCCCGCTACGGCAAGGCGGGCAAGGGGAAAGGGGAGATTCCGCAGCAGGATGTGTTCGGCTCCCCCTCTCCCGCTCTGGGCGAGGTTGCAACCGCCATGGGTTTGGGCCTCCACCACCCCAACGGCGTGGCCCCGCGCCCCGCGTGGTACAATGCCGCCGCTATGTCGCAACCGCTCGTCTACCTGCTGCTGTTTGTCACCCTCGTGCTGCCCGTGCTGGGCGCCCTGGCGCTGCGCCTGCTTGGGCCGCGTCTTAGCGACCGGGGTAGCTTCGCCTGGGCGACGGCCCTCTTCAGCCTGTCCATCGCGTGCGCCCTCACCCTTTCGCGCGCCGAGGTGCCGCTGTTGCGCGTGGGCGATCTGACCCTGTTGCTGCCCAGTACCCGCAACGCCGAGTTTATTCTGCCGCCTGAGCTTGAGCTGGTTGACATGCCGCCCGACATGGCGCCGCCTGTGTTCCCAACGCTCACGCCGCGCCCCTCGGCCACGCCCGTGCCGACCGCCACGCCCGTGCCGACCGCCACACCTGAGCCGACCGCCACGCCTGAGCCGACCGCCACGGCTGAACCGACCGCCGTGCCCGCGCCGCCCGCCGGCACCAAGCGCTACACCGTCCAGAAGGGCGACACCTTCCGTGGGATTGCCGAGCGCTTCAAGGTGACGGTCGAGGCGCTGCGACGGGCCAACGGACTTACGCCCGCGCAGGCTGACGCGCTACGCGTCGGCCAGGAGCTGAAGATTCCATGACGAGCATCCACACCATCGAGCGCAAGCCGCGCCAGGTGACCGCGCAGCCCCCACTGTTGCTGCTGCTGCACGGCTACGGGGCCAGCGAGCACGACCTGTTCGATCTGGCCGACTATCTTGACCCGCGCTTCCACGTGGTGAGCGCACGGGCGCCGCTGGCGCTGCCCTGGGGCGGCTTCGCCTGGTACCATCTCGCGGGATCACCGGGGCGTCTGGTGCCCGATGGCATCTCGCGTGCCCAGGCGGTCGAGCTGCTTGAGCGGTTCGTGCCCACCCTGGCGGGGCGCCTTGGCACTGACCCGGCCCGCACCTACGTCCTCGGTTTCAGCCAAGGTGCCATCCTTGGCTTTGCGCTGGCCTTGCGCCAGCCCACGGCCCTGGCTGGACTCATCGCCGTCAGCGGCTATATGGATCCTGCGTTGATGCTCGATGAGCCGCCTGCGGCGCTGGCGGGCCTGCCGATCCTTCAGCTTCACGGCACCTACGACGAGGTGATCCCGGTTGATGCGGCGCACCAAACCCGTGCGCTGCTGGCCCCGCTGCCGCTGCGCCACACGTATCACGAGTACCCCATCGGCCACGGGATTCACCCCGATGGGCTACAAGCGATGCAGACCTGGCTCACCGAGCGGCTTGACACCGATAGCCGATAGCCGATAGCCCATAGCCGATAGCCGATAGCCGATAGCCGATAGCCCATAGCCGATAGCCCATAGCCGATAGCCCATAGCCGATAGCCCATAGCCGATAGCCCATAGCCGATAGCCCATAGCCGATAGCCGAGAGCCGAGAGCCGAGAGCCGAGAGCCGAGAGCCGAGAGCCGAGAGCCCATAGCCGATAGCCCATAGCCGATAGCCCATAGCCGATAGCCGATAGCCCAACGCTGTCGGTTGTGCGCGTCACTGGCTTGGGCGTGAGCCGAATGAGGAGTAGCGATGCCAACAACCATGCGCGTGCCGTTTGGCGCTTTGGTGCGGCAAGCCGAGAGCCTGGGCGCTGAGTTGACCGATGCG
>CAIWXH010000810.1 GCA_903916565.1 uncultured Oscillochloris sp.
GAACGGTGCGTACAACATCATCCGAAAAGCAATCCCAAACGCCTTTGGCAATGGGATCGGGGGTGTAGTAGGCCACCCCGTAGGGATTGCCCCTACATACTGAGTACCTGCGATACAACGCTAGGGAAAAGAGTACTATCATGCTATACTGGGTTTTACTCATTGCTGCTACATACTGTGGTTGGAGGTCTCAAGCGCGATGTGGGAGCATCTCCGCCGCTGGCTGTTCGACATACCCTATACTGACCCGCTTGAGCGCCGTCAGGCCGTGCTGATCGAGCTGATCGAGCTTGGTAAGCTGGTGGTTGTGCTTGCGCTACTGCCGCTGCCGCTACTGGCGACGGGTAGCTTGCTTGGGCGTACGCTGATCGCTGGACTCATGGGGCTGATCGCGCTGGCCGCGTGGCTTGCTTTGGCGATGGTGCGTCGTGGGCGTCTGAGCGCCGGGGTGCTGCTCTCGGCCCTCTCGGTGACGACCGTCCTCAGCGTGATTTTGTACAGCAACACACTGGAGGCCGGCGCGGTCACGATCTTTGCCTTCGCGGTGCCCCTCACAATGGCTGGGGTTGTCGCGGGCCGCAGCGCCCTGCTGACCGTGCTGGCGGCAAGTCTGCTTGGCGTGAGTACCGCCGTGATCCTGCTGCGGATCGGGGCACCGGGCGCTGGCTTTGCCGCCTCGGGTGACACGACGGTTGCGACGCTGATCAGCTTCGTCCTCGTGGCTGGGCTGCTGGCCTTTATTATTGATGGTCTGAGTACCTTGACCCGCGAGGCGCTGGCGGGACGGCGTGCGCGTGAGCGCGAGCTTGAGACGATGAGCCGCCGCCTTGAGCTTGCCGTGCGCGAGCGCACCGCCGATCTGGAGATCGCGCTGGGTGCGCTTGAACAGCGGGCTGCCGACCAAGCGCACCTGATCAAGGAGAACGAGCGCCAGCGCGTCACCATCAGTGGCCTGAGCGTGCCCGTGCTGCCCCTGGGCAAGCGCACGATCTTGCTGCCCCTGGTCGGCGAGATGGACGATGCACGTCTGGCAATGGTGGGTGAGCAGGCGCTGGGTGCGGTCGAGCGTCTGGCGGCGCGTCGTCTGCTGCTCGACATCACAGGCGTGCCGGTGATCGACACTTACGTGGCGCAGAGCCTGATGCGGACGCTGTACGCCGCCCGGCTCCTTGGGGCCGAGGTGGCGCTGGTGGGCGTTCGCCCCGAGGTCGCGCAGGCCATCGTCGGTCTTGGCATTGACCTGGGTTCAATGACTGCGTTCGCCGACCTCCAGAGCGCCTTAGGCTAGTGGCTATTTAGGCTCCATGTGCGGTGTCGCGGCTCGTTATGAACGGAACCGATGTATGGCTACCTCACTCCCCTCTGACAGCCTCGCCGCACTTCCCCATGCCGAACTGCTTGCCCTGGTGCGCGAGCTACGTACGGCCAACGAGTATATGCGCTCGGTGGCCCACGCGCCCCCGTCGGCGGCCCAGAGCTTGCTCGATGACCAACTGCGGCGCACCTCGCTGCTGACCCAGTTGGCAATTGAGTTCCGCGAGGCGCTCGATCCGGCGACGATTATCGGTCAGACGCTGCGCGCCGTCGAGGCCCATCTGGTCGTTGCTGACGCAAGCATCATTCTGGCGGGCGTTGACGGCGTGATCGAGTTCGCGACCAGCGTCAGCGATGGTGCCGTAAATCCTATCGCGCCCGAGTTGGCCCACGATCTGATTGAACAGGGTCTAGCGGGCTGGGTACTGCGCCACGGGAGTAGCGTGGCCCTCTCGGATGTAGCCCGCGACCGCCGCTGGCTCCAGTTTAGCGAGCGCCAGCGCAGTGGGAGTGTGATCGTCATTCCAATTCGCCAACTGGCGGCGACTCACGGCGTGCTGACGGTTCACCGGGGTGCGCCCTACGCGTTCAGCAGCCACGACCTGATCTTGCTCGAAGGGGTGGCGGCCCAGCTTGGCGTGGCCCTGAGCGCGTCCCGGCATCAGGCCGGCGAGCGCCAGCGCCGGATGCAGGCGCTGGCCTTGCTTTCGGTAAGCCAATTTCTCTCGGCGGAACATACGCTCACCGAGTTGGCCGCCGTGCTTCATGAGAAGAGCGTGGCCGTCTTTGGGGCACAGGCGGGCATGCTATTTCTTGCTGATCCGAGTGGCGAGTTGCGCCCGGTGCTGCCCGAGGGCGCACAGGCGCTTGACCCAGCCCTGACGAGCAATGCGGCGGGCGCCGCACGTCTCGCCTGGGCCAGCCAGCGTATCGCGACGACTGGCCCTAGCGCCGACAGCACCTGCGTCGCGATGCCGTTGATTAACCACGGCCAGACCATCGGTGCGTATGCGCTGCTGCATGTGAATAATGGGACGTTTGCCCCGTCGGCATGGTCGCTGCTGACGGCCTTCACCAATGTGATCGCCGCCGCCTGCGCCAATATTGGGCTGGTCACGCGCCTGACCGAGCATACCCGCTCGCTTGAGGATCTTGTCGCGCAGCGCACGCGCCAGGTGCAACGCTCACGCGATGCCCTGCGGGTGATCTTCGACAATCTGCGCGAGGGCATCCTGTTGCTCGATGCAGGCGACCGCGTGCTGGCCGCCAACCGCAACTTCTGCACCGAGGTCGCCGGGACGCACCCCCGCGAGATTGTTGGCCGCAGCTATGCCCAACTCTGGCAGCGAATCGAGCGGCAGGGCAGCTTGAAGGTTGAACTGTTGTCGGGTTCAGCGGGTGGTCGTCAGCGCCTCACTGTGCGCCAAGAGGTCGCTGGCACCACGCGCAGTTACCTCGTCGAGCGTAGCCCCGTGGGCGGCGAGGGTCGTCCCGTCGAGCAATATATTGAGTTCTGGCGCGAGCAACCCTGAAAATTTGACTAGCCCGCGTTGGATTGTTACCATGGGTCGTATGAAACGTGCGACCGCACCGGCCTAGCCGGCGCGCATACGGAGTTTTAGACCCTATGGTGAACCCTAAGTATGTCGATCTGCTCGATAGCACCGCCCTGGCCCATGTTGCGACCATTGGCCCCAATGGCGAGCCGCAGGTGACCCCGGTCTGGTTTGGCTGGGATGGCACGCACCTTCGCTTCAGCCAGACGACCACGCGGCAGAAATACCGTAACGTCAAGCGCGAGCCGCGCATTGCGCTCTCGATTGTCGATCCGACCAACCCGTACCGCTATCTGGAAATCCGTGGCCACGTGGTCGCCATTGAGCCGGATCCCGATTTGGCCTTTACCGACAGTATGGCCAAGAAGTATCTCGGTCAGGATCACTATCCCTGGCATGACCCCAAAGACGAGCGGGTCGTGGTCGTGGTCGCACCTGAGCACACCACCCAGATGGGGTGAGCGCCGATAGCCGATAGCCGATAGCCGATAGCCGATAGCCGATAGCTGATAGCTGATAGCCGATAGCCGATAGCCGATAGCCGATAGCCGATAGCCGATAGCTGATAGCCGAATGACCGACGGGCGAACGCTAAGTGCGTCGTCCGTCGGTCATTTGTCGTCCCGAGTCTATCCCCGCCGCCCTTCCGCGTGGCGTAGCTCGCGCAGCACGCTTACGCTGGAAAATGTCGAGACGCAGTAGGGCACCAGCACGGTAAGCGCCATCTTCGCCAGACGCGGTACGCCAAGATCGCCGTGGAGCAGCGCGTCGCCGTGGTTGATGGCGATGAGCAGCGTGCCGACACTCAGGGCGATGTGGAGCGCCCATCGCACCACGGTCGGCTCGCGGGCGATGGTCAGCCACTTGTGCATGCGGGGGTTTTTCCTTTAGACATGGTTCGTGGATACTTTACCGTTTGGGCACATCCATGGCTTGCTGATGCGTTCGGCCTGAAACCTGAAACCTGAAACCTGAAACCTGAAACCTGATACCTTGCCTTTACCGCTCGTGCAGCCGCGCCTCAGAGCGGCGGTACAGCCAGAGATAGGCCAGCGCGATCACGCTGATCCCGAGCGCCACCAGCACCGCCAGCGCCGAGGCCAGCCCAAGGTCTTGGTGGCTAAACGCCAGCCGCCGGATCTCTAGCGGGAGCGTGGTTGTCGCATCGAGCGGGCCGCCGAAGGCCAGCAGGTAGATCACATCAAAGTCGTTGACCGTCCAGATGGTGCGGAGCAGCAGCGCGACCGTCAGTACAGGTAGCAGCCACGGCAGCGTCACATACCAGAGCAGCGCCAGGCGTCCGGCACCGTCAATCTGCGCCGCCTCGTACAGATCGCGGGGCACGGTCTGCAGGCGGGCCAGCAGCACGATCACGATAAACGGGGTGTACTTCCAGCAGTTGACGATGGTCACGGTCACCAGCGCGGTGTTTGGCTGCGAGAGGAAATAGATCGGCTCGTGAACCCCCGGCAGCTTCAGCCACAGGTAGCTGGCGATGCCGGTGATGTCGTTGAAGGTGAAGCGGAACACCGTCGCGACGACGATGGCGGGGATCATGTAGGGGAAGAGCACCAGCCCACGCGCCAGCGTTCGCCCATATAGGCGCGTGTTGAGCAGCAGGGCGATCAGCAGGCCCAGGCTGGTCTGCACGACAATGTTGCTGACGGTCCAGATTAGGCTGCGCCCGAACGCCCGGCGCACACTCTCGTCCTGAAAGACCTCGGCATAGTTGGCTAGGCCGACAAACGTGCTTTGCCGGGTCACCAGGGGAATGCGGAACAGGCTATCGAAGGCCGCCTGAAGAAAGGGGTAGATCGAGAAGACCGCCAGCAGCAGCGCCGCCGGCAGGATCAGCAGCAGGGCCAGCCAGCCGTCGCTTAGCCCCTTGCGATAGCGTGGTTTAGCGTTCGGGCGTCGCATCGGTAAGCCCTTTCAGCCGGTGACGGAACCCTCGCTCAGGCCATTGACGAGGCGGCGCTGGATGATGGTGAAGAGGACCAGCACCGGGAGGGTCATCACCACCGCGCCCGCCATCAGCAGCCCCCACGAGTAGACCCCGGTCTGGTCGAGCAGCAGCGCCATGCCGGGGCTAAGCGTCAGCTTACTCGGCGAGACGGTCAGCGTCGCGGCGAAGAGGTACTCGCTCCAGGCTGCGTTGAAGGTGAAGATGCTGGTCGAGATAATGCCCGGCACCGCCTGGGGCAAGGCCACGCGGACAAAGGCGCCGAAGCGGGTGCAGCCATCGATCATCGCCGCCTGCTCGATCTCGATCACCAGGCCGTTGAAGTACGAGCGCAACACCCAGAGCGCGAAGGGCAGCAGCGTCGCCGTGTCGATGAGGATCAGCGCGGGCAGGCTGTTGCCCATTTTGAGGCTGGTGATGGTGCGGGCGATGGGCACCAGCAGCAGAATGGGCGGAATCGTGTAGGCGAACAGCGCCACCCCGGCCAGCACATTCAGCCAGCGAAAGCGAAACCGACTGAGCGCGTAGGCGGCGTTCACGCCAATCACGATGGTCAGCACCGTCACGACGCCCGCCACGATGCAGCTATTGCGGAGGTAGGTGCCAAAGTCCGAGAGCGTAAACAGCAGCCGGTAGTTCTGAAGCGTCCAGGTATGGGGGAGGATACTCGGCGGGTAGGCCGCATTCTCTTGGTCGGGCTTGAGCGACGAGAGCAGCATCCAGGCCAGGGGTGCGCTCATCACCAGCACCGTCAGCCCGAGGAGCGCGTGCAGCCCCATGCGCTCTAGCTGTGCCCGTAGTCGGTGGCGCGTAGCACGTTTAGGCGCGGGCTGCACTGCCGCCCGCGCCGCGCTACGGGCCTGTTCGCTGCTCATGGGAGTCCTTTTCTGGTATGCCGTAGCGTCGCTTCGCCACAGCATACCAGAACGCATTAGACGCGGTTCGTGGAGGCTTGACTGTTCTCCACACCTCCACACCTCCGCACGACCGTCTGTAGATCTGTCGAGGTGTGGAGGTGCACCCAGACGATCAAGCTGGGTTGAAACATGCACCAGAGTTTAGAACCGCTACGCCAGCGGCTTCCAGCTCGGGTTCTCTTGCTTCCACTTATCAGCCGCTGCCTTGAGCTGCGCCGACGCGGCGATCCAGGCCGCCTCGGGGTCCTTCTTGTTGATCAGGATCTCCTGGAACAGGGCACCGTCAATAGGCGAACTGTTCCAGATCTGCGCGCCCCAGGGGCAGATATTGCTGATCTTCTCGTACGTCTGGTTGTTGACCGAGCCCATGCTCAGGGAGGAGTTTTGGGCATTCGGGGCCAGCTTGAGCAGCGTGGTCACCCACTCGCCGTGCTTGCTCATAAAGTCGGACTTGTAGCTTGGCACCAGCTTACGCACGGACTCGAGCGGGGGCAGCAGGTGGCCCGGTACCGTCATCGCGAAGTCGAGCGAGCGCTCGCCGGTGGTCAGGTGTTCCAGAAACGCCAGCGTCTCCTGCGGATGGGCCGTCTTGCTCGAAATGACGTAATGCTGGATGCCGCCGAAGAAGAGGTTGGCGGTCTGGAAGGGGCCAGCGGGCAGGGCCACGACGGTCGTCTTTTCGGCGATGTCGGGGGCTTTGGCGGCCAGGTTGACGCCCATACGACCGGGGAAGGTGCCCAGCGGCGAGCGCCCCGCGATGAAGGTGTTGAGGATGTCCGGGTAGGTCGCGTTGTACAGTCCCGGCGAGGCGTACTTCAGCAGTTCGCTGAAGCGCTTGACCGCTTCCAGCACCTCGGGCTTGTCAAAAGTCAGATTGCCCTGCTTGTCGAAGTAATCCCAGCCCGACTGGTAGATGAAGGGCGAAAAGTACTGGAGGGCAAGTTGGGGCACGGTGCCAACGCCGGTCGAGACGCCGACCATGCCGTCCTTGCCGCTGAAGGTTTTGGCGATGGCGAGGTACTGCTCGTAGGTCGTCGGCAGCGGCAGCCCCTCTTTTTCAATCAGGTCTTTACGCACCCACAGGGCCGAGGCGTTGGACTGGAACGGCATCGCGTAATCTTTGCCGCCGACCGTGACGCGGGTGCCCTTGAGGAAATCGTCCGCGCCGAGCTTCTGGATGAGCGGGTCGAGCGCCAGCAGTTCGCCTTGCTCGGCCCACGGCGCGATAAAGGACGAGGGCGGCGCGAAGATGCCCAGGTCGGCGCCGGTCTGGAAGGCGGTGGTCAGATACTGCACCTGGGTCTCGTCTTGGTAGAGCGTGACCGCCACATCGATCTCGGGGTACTGCTGCCGAAAGCTCGCAATCGCCCGCTTGTAGAAGTCCAGCGTGTTCGGGTCGTTCTCGGTCGTAAAGAGCGGAATGGTGAGCTTCGCGCCGCTAGAGACGGCAGGCGCGGTCACTCCAGCGGCGGGCGCGGTGGCTGCGGCGGTCGGCGCGGTCGCAGCAACGGTGGGCGCGGCGGCATCGGCGGTCGGCGCAGTAGTCGGTGCGGCGGCGGGCGCGCCACCACACGCGGCGAGGGCCGCGCCAGCGATGGCGGTTGAGCCAGCGACGGCCACTTGCAAGAACTGGCGGCGGCTGAGTTGCTTGGGCTGCGGCGTTACGCCGCGCTCGTGATCTTCGGAAGACATCGTTTGTGACTCCTTTAGCTCGTGGCGCCTCTGACGACGCGGATGATGGTCTCGATATGCGCGGTCGGGGTTGTCTGGGGCAGCACACAGCCTGGCCCGATGATCAGCCGTGAGCTTGGGAGCGAGTCAAGCGCCGCCTGCACATGGGCGACGAGCTCGGCGGTGGTGAGCGTCGGGATGGCCTGATCGTCAATGCCGCCGACGACGCTGCGCCCGCTCTGCGCCTGCCCCTGCGCCAACGTCGGCGGGGTGCGTCGGTCATGCCAGTTTAACGCATGCACCGGGTAGCCCGCTAGGTCGTCGAAGAGCACTTGCTCGCCGTGCAGGTGCAGCAGCGTGAAGCGCGAAGCTTCGGCGGCGGCAAGCACCTGAAGGTCGTAGCGGGCGCCAAACTCCTGATATTCGGCTGAGGTAAGCAACGCGCTGGTGGCGCACTGGGTTGCGAAAAAGATGCCCGACGCGCCCTGCTCAAGCGTCTCGCGTACAAGCTGGCGGGTCACCTCGGTGATCACGGCCAGGGCTTCGTGCAGCACATCGGGGCGCTGGCGCAGGTGCGTGATCGCCTGGCCCGCCGAGAGCTTCATCGCCACGGTGAGCGGGCTGAAGATCGTCTGGAGGAGCGGAACCGTGCCGCCGAGCTGGTCGTTCACGAGGCGTGCGGCGCCAAGCACCTCGCGGAACATGCCGTGATCCAGGCTGATCGGGCGAATATGCCGCCAGTCGTCCAGGGTCGTCACCGGAAAGTGGGTCGTCTCACGGACGCCCTGCGTGCTGCCCCGGTAGGCGCTCTGGGCGCCCCAGCCGATGGTCATATAGTCACCGGGCGGCGTCAGCTTGATAAAGTCGAAGTCAAACTGCTGCTGCCAAGCGAGGGTTACGTCGGCGAGGGCCGTGGCGGTCTGGTCGCGCTCGGGGAAGTGCTGCCAGAGACTAAGCGGGGTGCGGTCAAGCGCTGCCCCGGCGAGCGCCGCCGCGACTCGCTCCCAATGGGTCAAATCGGTCATAGAAACGCTCCTGAGCTGGCGATGGGGTCGGTAGCAGAATCACCTATTTTTAATATACATTGGTATGTTTGTCAATTTTACACTGAGGTGGGTGCATGCCGGGGGGCTGAAGCCCCCGGCTCTTAGGTGCAAAGCCTGCTGAAGCAGGCTGGGCAGGTCGCGCAGGCGGCCTTCGCACCGCGTAGCCCGTGGCTTCAGCCGCCGGGCAGGGGCTGGCGGGCGACGTTGCCGTCACCTTACCCGTGGGCGCTGATTGTTGACAGAACATGCTAACTACGTTAGATTGCGCTCCATCACCTATGAATCAGGATCAGCTTATTCGCGAGGCCCGTGAGCAGGCGTTGGCGGTGTTGCAGCGCTGTTGCACGCCGCAGGGCTTCCGTGCCTCGGCGCTGGCCGCTGGCTACCCGCAGATCTGGGCCAGAGATAACGGGGTCGTTATGCTTGGCGCGGTGGCGAGTGGCGACCCGCAGTTGCTCGCCACCGCCCGCGCTGCGCTTGAACTGTTTGGTGCTCATCAATCGCAGCGCGGCCTCATTCCGCTAAACATTAACCCCGACACGGGCTATGTCAGCACCGAAAACGCCGGGGCGGTTGACGCGAATCTCTGGTTCATTTTGGGCCACTACCTGTATGCGCGGGCCACGGGCGATCTTACGCTGCTGCGCCAGCATTGGCCGACCATTGACCGGGCGCTGCTCTGGCTTGAGTACCAAGACATGAACGAGTGCGGTCTGCTGGAGATTCCCGAGGCGGGCAACTGGATGGATCTGGTCGCGGTACGCTACAACACCCTTTATGACAATGTTCTGTATTATGCGGCAGCGCTGGCCCATCAGGAGTCGGCGCGGCTGCTTGGGGTTGCGGCGTCTGCCCACGCCCTTGTCGTCGCTGCGGATGGGATTCACGAGCGCCTGAACCTGCTGCTCTGGATTGACCGCTGCTGGGTCGCCGAACATTTCGCCAGCCACCTTGAGCGGCTCAAGACCTTTCGGCTCGAATGGTTCCTGCTGTACCATAATATCGGCACCATCTCTAGTCGGCCCTTCTACCTGCCGTGGGTCGCCTTTCGCGAGTACGGCGATTGGTGCGATGCGCTGGGCAACCTGCTGGCAATTCTGACGGGCGTCGCCGATGGTCACCGCGCTGAACACATTCTGCGCTACATGCTTCAGGTTGGTATGGCCGAGCCGTATCCGACGCGGGCGATTCATCCGCCGATCTACCCCGGCGAGAGTAGTTGGCGCGAGTATTATCGCAGCCGTAATTTGAATGTGCCGCATCAGTATCACAACGGCGGCATCTGGCCGATGATTGGCGGCTTCCACGTCGCGGCGCTGGTGCGCCACGGCTGGACGGCCCAGGCCGAGCGGTTGCTCTACACGCTGGCGCAGGCGAACGCGCAGGGGCTGCACGCGCCGTGGGAGTTCAACGAGTGGCTGCACGGTGAGAGCGGGCGCCCGATGGGCTTTGAGCAACAGGCGTGGTCGGCGGCGATGTATCTCTACGCCGAGCATGCCGTTCGCACCGGGGCGCTGCCGCTCTTCGACGATCTGCTGCGGGCCAAGCCGGCGGCGGCGCGGGCCGCTGAGGTCAATGATAGTTTCACGCGCCCAGGGGGCGGGCCAGTTTGAGCGCGTAAGAACTACCGCCGCGCAGCCCTCACCCCTCAGCCCCCTCTCCCTGAGCGGGAGAGGGGGAGCCGCAAGCGTCCTGCTGCGGAATCTCCCCTCTCCCCGTGAGGGAGAGGGGCCGGGGGTGAGGGGCTAAGGCCGACGTGAGCGGCTTATTTGAGCAGTATTGGGCCTAGATAAGGAGGCTGACCGCCTGAATCGTGCCTAGTGTTCTGACGCTGAATCATAGGAGAAACGCTATGCGAACGTATCGCTTCGCCCGTGTGCCTGCGCTGCTGCTGCTGTTGCTAACAACCCTGGCTGGCTGCGGCGGTGCCCCTTCCGCAAGTGCCCCGACTGCTGCGCCCGCAACAAACGCCCCGGCTGCCTCAACGAGCGCACCTGCCCCGACGGCAGCCGCCCCGACCGCCGCCGCCCCAACGACGAGTGCGCCCGCTACAACTGAGGCGGCAACCACCGCGCCGACGGACATCCTCACCGCGACCACGCCGGTCACGCTGACCTGGGGCTTTTGGGGCAGCCCCGAAGAGAAGGTGAGCCACGAAAAGGTGGCCGCCGCGTTCGAGGCCAGTCACCCCGGCTACAAGATTGCCATCTGGAACCAGCCCTGGGCCGACTACTTCACGAAGCTGAAGACCCTGTGGGCCAGCGGTGACCCCAAGCAGATCCCCGATGTGCTCTTTCTCTGGCCGACCCCGAGCTACGCCGCTACGGGTGTGCTGGAGGATCTGACGCCTTACATCCAGAAGAGCAACTACGACCTGAAGGATTACTGGCCCGCCTTGCTTGAGTCGGCCACCTACAACAGTAAGGTCTACGGCCTGCCCCGTGACATCAGCGTTGATGTGCTGTACTACAATAAGGCGATCTTCGACGAGGTTGGGCAGCCGTACCCGACTGATACGTGGACGTGGGACGACCTGCGCGCCGCCGCGCAGAAGCTGAGCATCATCGAGGCCAATGGCCGCGTGAAGCGCTACGGGCTGGCACTTGAGGGCGGCAAGTGGGCCTTGTGGGTCAACCAGAACAAGGGCCGTATCCTCGACGATCTGCGGAACCCGACGAAGTGTACGCTGACTGAGCCAGCCGCCGCCGCCGCCTTCAGCTTCTTCAGCGGCCTGCTCAACGACAAGTTGGCGATGCGTGACGCCGATTTAAGCCAAGCGGGTGGCGATGCGGCAGTCTTCCAGAGCGGTCAGGCGGCGATGATTATTCAGAACTCTAGCCGCGTCTCGGCCTTTAACACGGCCAAGCTGAACTACGATGTGGCGCCGGTGCCGATCCCCACCAACGGCCAGCGCGCCGCCGCTGCTGGTGGTGCCGCTTGGGTGATCAGCGCGAAGAGCGCTCAGAAGGATGCCGCCTGGGTCTTCCTGAGCTGGCTGCAAAGCGCCGAGGGCGGCGAGAAGCTGTATACGGCGAGCGGCGAGATCTTCCCGGCGCTGCAGTCGGTGGCGAAATCCGACGCCTTCCTCAGTGCGGGCCAGCCGCCGCTTAATCGTCAAGCCTTCATCACCGAGGGCGAGAACGCCCGCGTCGGCAGCTTCGGCTATTTCCCCGACTGGGACGAGCTGAGTGGTTCGATTATTGACGCGGGGCTGCAGCCGGTCTGGGCTGGTGAGGCCAAGCCCGCCGAGGCGCTGCCGCAGATTTGTCAGCAGGTAGACGCTTTCTTGAAGGCTAAGGGCTATCCGAAGCCGTAGGTGCAACATACGGGGTTCACGGGTGGTTTAGCCGCCCGTGAACCTATCTAGGCCACGCCAAGCCGGAAGAATCTCGCGCCAAGCCGCAAAGTCGCAAAGTTGCCAGCATCTATTTGATTGTCTGCGCTAGGCCACGGCAAGCCGGAAGAATCTCGCGCCAAGCCGCCAAGCCGCAAAGTCGCCAGCATCTATTTGTTCGCAGCTACTTTACCGTTTGCGTGGTTCGTAGTAGCGGCTTCAGCCGCGTATAGGCTGCCGCAACGGGCTAAAGCCCAAACTACGAACGGTCAGGCTGAAACCCGACACCTGAAACCATGTCAAAGCCGCCAAGCCGCCCGTGAATCCACACATTTCTATGGTTAGACCAAAGCGACGGCGTGGCTGGCACCCCGCCCAGCAATCCGAGGCGTACCTGTTCCTGCTGCCGAGCTTCGCCGGTTTCCTGCTCTTCGTCCTCATCCCCGTGTTTGGCTCGCTGGTGCTCAGTCTGATGGAGTGGAATCTGCTGACGCCGCCGCGCTTCGTCGGCCTGGGCAACTACACGGCGCTTTTTACCAGCGACCCGATCTTTCTGCGCGCCTTGGGCAACACACTTTTTTACGTCGTGACGATTGTGCCGAGCCAACTGGCGCTGGGTTTGCTGCTCGCCTTGGCCCTGAACCAGCGCATTCACGGCCTCAGCCTGTATCGGCTGATCTATTTTATGCCGGTGGTCAGCAGCGTGGTCGCCGCCGCCCTGGTCTTTCAGTGGATGTTCAACCGCGACTTCGGCATTATCAGCGCGGTGTTTTGGGCACTGGGCGACTGGACGGGGCTGCCGATTGCGCCACCCGATTGGCTGAATAGCTCCGCCTGGGCCAAACCGGCGGTCGTGCTGCTGACGGTTTGGAAGAATGTCGGCTTCACAATGGTGATCTATCTGGCGGGCCTGCAAGCGGTGCCCCAGGTGCTGTACGAGGCCGCGACGGTGGATGGGGCCGGCGCCTGGGCGCGTTTTCGCCACATTACGCTGCCGCTGATCAGCCCGACGAGCTTCTTTCTGCTGGTGATCCAGATGATCGGCGCCTTTCAGCTTTTTAGCGAGCCGTACGTGCTGACGCGGGGCCAAGGTGGCCCCGCCCACGCCACCAAATCGCTGGTGTTCTACATCTGGGAGAGCGGCTTCAGATACAGTCAGATGGGTAAAGCCTCGGCGGTGGCCTGGGTGCTGTTCGCCTTTATCTTGGTTTGCACCCTGGTGCAGAATCGTCTCCAACGCCGTTGGGTTCATTACGAGGCCGGAGTGAACGAAGGATGAGCGAGCAGCGGCCCGCACGACGCCCCGTTTTTCGGGCGCGTCAGCTTCCGCTGCACGTGGCCCTGATTTTGGGCAGCCTGGTGATGCTGCTGCCCTTCGCGTGGATGCTGAGCACCTCGCTGAAGGGGCCGGAACAGATCTTCACCTACCCGCCGGTCTGGGTGCCGAACCCGATTGCCTGGGACAACTACCGTCAGGCGGTGGCGGCCATGCCGTTCGGGCGCTTTTACCTCAACAGCCTGATTGTCACCACCGGCGTCACGGTCGTGCAACTGCTCACCGCCTCGCTGGCCGCCTTCGCCTTCGCCCGCCTGCGCTTCCGTGGGCGCGATGGGCTGTTCCTGGTCTATCTGGCGACGCTGATGATCCCGTTTCAGGTGACGATGATCCCAAACTTCGTCCTGGTGCGCTGGCTGGGCTGGTACGACAGCTATCAGGCGCTGATTTTGCCGACGGCCTTCTCGGCCTTCAGCACGTTTCTGCTGCGCCAAACCTTCTTGGGCCTCCCGCGTGACCTCGACGAGGCGGCGCGACTCGACGGTGCCTCGTCGCTTCGTATCTGGTGGAGCATTATGCTGCCGTTGAGCGGGCCGACGCTGGCGGCGCTCGCCATCTTTGTTGCGCTCAACAGTTGGAATGAGTTTCTTTGGCCGCTGATTATCACCAACGCCGAGGCGATGCGAACGCTGCCCGTCGGCCTCAGCACCTTCCAGGGCCAGTTCAAGGTCGAGTGGCACCTGCTGATGGCTGGCTCGGTGATTGCGATGCTGCCGGTGCTGCTTGTCTACAGCTTGGCCCAGCGCTGGTTTATCAGCGGCATCACGCTGAGCGGGATGGGCGGGCGGTAAGTGGTTCGTAACCAAGTGTTCGACACCCGTTCGCTTCGACAGGCTCAGCGAACGGGTGCTGGCTGAGCTTGTCGAAGCCAGCATCCATAACAGAGTGGCGCTAGAAGAGGATTCGCCCCGTGCGCTCCTCGGTTCGACCCCGTGCGTTCCTTAGTTTACGCGGCGCGTTCCTTAGTTTTGCAGGCGCGTTCCTTAGTTCGACCGGGTGCGTTCCTTAGTTTTGCAGGCGCGTTCCTTAGTTCGACCGGGTGCGTTCCTTAGTTTTGCAGGCGCGTTCCTTAGTTTTGCAGGCGCGTTCCTTAGTTTTGCAGGCGCGTTCCTTAGTTTTGCAGGCGCGTTCCTTAGTTCGACCGGGTGCGTTCCTTAGTTTTGCAGGCGCGTTCCTTAGTTTTGC
>CAIWXH010000811.1 GCA_903916565.1 uncultured Oscillochloris sp.
GATGTGCTGCGCGTCGGCGGGCACGCGGGCGCGCAAGTACGCGAAGAGTTCAAGCGCACCGATGCCAACCCCGGCCCCCGGCGCCCGCCCGCGCAGCGCGGCCAGCAGATGCTCGCCAAAGACCGTGTGCTGCGTGTCACCATGGGCGCGGGCACCCGCCCGCTGCGTCGGGCGCGAGGCCGAGATGACGATCTGCCCGCCGCCCGTTGCCAGGGGCTGGTAGAAGGCCGGCGGTGGCGCCGCGCCGGACGGGCCACCGGCAGACGGGCTGAGCACCTCGTCGCTGACATCGCCCGCGTGACAACAGTTCAGCAGCACCACCAGTTGTCCGGCGTGCTGACGCACCTTCGCCACACGTCGCTGGAAAAGTTCGGCGGGCAGGGCGGTTTCGGCCAGACGGCTCAGATCGGCGTCATAGGGCAGCAAGGCGTAGCTATCGCCAAGTGGCTCGCCGTGACCGGCGAAGAAGATCAGCGCCGTGCCCCCATCAACGCGATGGGCCAACTCCTCAAGCGCATCGAGAATGTGGTCGCGGGTCGCCTTGGCGTCCACCAGCACATGGACATGATCCTCAGGGTACGCGGCGAGCCGAGGGTTCCGCAGCAGCGTGGCAAGAGCGCGGGCGTCGTTCGCGGCGGTGTCGCCCGCCACATTTAGCTTCTGGTTCGCGTACGCGCCGAGGCCGATCACCAGGGCGTGACCATAGCTGAAGTGCACGCCATCCACGCTCAGGTCGGACGGCAGCACTGCCCGCCCCGCATCAGCCCGCAGCGCTGGCTGAATCGTGATGATCAGCCGCACCAGCGCGATCAGGTCGTCCGGGGCAGGCTTGAAGACCTCGACGATCTGGCCCTCGACAATGTGCTGCGCCTCCGTGTCCTGCGGGTCGGTACGAAAATAGTCCAGCGCCCGCGCCGCCTTGGACTGGCCCGCCAGGCGCGTCTCGATCACCCGCGCCGCCCGCACCAACTCGGCCCGCTCGGCGGCAGCCAGCTCACGCTTGAAGCGCGTCTCGACGGCGCCCCAATCACGGGCCAGCGCCTCCTCGGTTGTGGCCGTCGTCCCACCGGCGATCAGTGGTGCCACCGCAAGCAGCACCGTCCTCGCGGCGTCAGCCAGGGTCATCTGGTTCATAATTCCTCCTGATACGTCATTGTGCTTCGTCCGCTCGCTCGTCGAGGTGAAGGCTCGCGCAACGCTTGCGGCGACGAGGGTACCATGGCTCTGTCAAGGCCGCAACATCAGGCGACCTCACCCCACCATTTGCCGAAACACGCGCTCCAGCGTCTGCGCGGGGTCGTCGCACAGACCAACGTGGACGGGCGAGGGCTGAATGATCGTGCTGCGCGGTGCCGTCAGCCAGCGAAAGCGCTCGTAGATCGGCAGGGCGCCAATTGGCCCCGCGCCGCGCCCCCCGGCGCAGACCAGCGGGATCAGGTCGAGCTGCTCGGCCACCGCTGTGATGTCCAGGTCAGGGGCAAGCGCCCGCAGCAGCGCGTCGTTCAGCCGCAGGCGTGCGTGCAGAAAACGGCGCTGCCGACAGAGCAGCACCACGCCGACATTCAGACACTCGCCGCGCTCGACCCGTGGCACCACGCGGATCAGCGCATACTCAAAGGCGCTCGCGGGCATGGATCGCCTCCTCGACGAAGTGCCGTGGCCCCGTCAGGCGCTCCAGCAGATACGCCATATATGCCGCCCGCTGCGCCGCCACCGCACCAAAAGGCGTCTCCGCCGCCGCCAGCCAGCTCACCGGAATCGCCGCCACCAGCCGCTCAATCAGCTCCGGCGTCACCAGCGGCGCCAGTTCGGCGTCAACCGCCCGCAAATCGCCCGCCACCGGCAGCAGCACATGATCCTTCACCTGAGCAAAGCGGCCCCGCGCCCGCTCGGCCCAATCGGCCCAGGTATAGTGAAAATACAGCGCCGCCCCGTGGTCAATCAGATAAAGCTGACGGTGCCACAGCAGCAGATTCGTATTACGCGGCGTCCGATCCACATTCGTCACCAGCGCATCAAACCAGATAATCCGCGCCGCCAGCGCAGGCTCCACCGCCGCCACCATCAGCGGGTCGAAGGCCAGCGCACCCGGCAGAAAGTCGAGCGCCAGGTTCAGGCCAGCGCTCGCCGCCAGCAGATCCTGGATCTCCTGGTGCGGCTCATTCCGCCCAATCGCCGGGTCAAGCTCGGCCAAGACAATCTCGGGCACCGGCAAGCCCAGCGCACGGGCCAACTCGCCGCAGAGCAACTCGGCGATCAGCACCTTCGGCCCCTGGCCCGCCCCGCGAAACTTCAGCACATACAACCCGTCGTCGTCAGCCTCCACGATGGCAGGCAGCGAGCCACCCTCGCGCAGCGGGGTGACATAACGAGTCGCGGTCACCGTACGGATCATGCGGTCTATCCCAATCAACTACCGGCCTCAGCCGGAAGGCAGGCCGAATTTGCTGGCGCAAATACCGTTGACAGCGGCAACGTAGCGCGGCAAGGCGTCGCTACCGACATCGTGGGCGCTTACGCGCTTGGCGCCCCGGCGCTCACATGGGCGATCACACCGCCTTGCCGGAACGCCCTCTCGCGTGGTGCGACGTTCGCGCTAGTCACGGGGCACTATAGCAATCCTACAGTGGTTGTTTCGCCCCCGCCCGGTGGCTGAAGCCACGGGCTACGGGGTGCGAAGGCCGCCTGCGCGGCCTGCATCAGCCTGCGAAGGCAGGCTTCGTCACCCAAGCGCCGGGGGCTTCAGCCCCCCGGATTCAATAACCTGTGTAGGACTGC
>CAIWXH010000812.1 GCA_903916565.1 uncultured Oscillochloris sp.
CACCCCAATGATGTCTTGTGTAGGTGCAACGCACGAGCGTGCGTATCTACTACTATAGTACAAATGATCGACACTGTCAAGGTGAAGAAAACGCAAAAGAACACAACAAAACGCGAGATTTCTTACAAACGCAAATAATACTTGCCGAGCCTAGAGCGCAACAAGAAATCGTGCGGCCTTCGTGCGCTTCGTGGGCTTCGTGGTAAAAAATCTGCCATGCATTTCCGCCGACGTGTACCAGTGGTTTGCCCAAGCCCCATTTTATCAGATCGTAGCACCCAGCCCGCCGACCGTCTGCACGAGCAGATAGGCGTTCAGCCCGCCGATGATCACGGCGACAACCCAGGCCAGCGCGGTGAGCCAGCGCGGATTGACGAAGCGCCCCATCCGCGCCTTGTCGCTGGTGAACAGCACCAGCGGCACCACCGCAAAGCTCAACTGGAGCGACAGAATGACCTGGCTGAGCACCAGCAGTTGGCCGATGCCGTGCTGACCATACAGCGCGGTGACGATCACGGCGGGCACGAGCGCGATCCCGCGTGTGATCAGCCGCCGCAGCCACGATGGCATCCGCAGGTGCAGAAAACCCTCCATCACGATCTGGCCCGCCAGCGTGCCGGTAAGCGTCGAGTTCTGCCCGGCGGCGAGCAGCGCGACCGCAAACGCGGTGCTGGCGAAGGACGCCCCCAGCACCGGCGTGAGTAGCCGGTAGGCGTCGCTGATGTCGGCCACATTCGCGTACGCCGTGCCGTGGAAGCTGGCTGCAGCCAGCACAAGAATGGCCGCGTTGATGAAGAAGGCCAGCAACAGCGCGACCGTCGAGTCAACCGTGGCGTAGCGAATCGCCGACGCCTTGCCCGCCTCGTCACGCGCAAAGTCCCGCGTCTGCACAATGCTTGAGTGGAGGTACAGATTGTGCGGCATCACCGTCGCGCCCAGAATGCCAATCGCCAAGTAGAGCGCCGAGGGGTTCAGCACGATCTCTGGCGTGGGCACCAGGCCGCCAAGAATGGCGCCGAGCGCTGGCTGCGAGACGATGACCTCGTAGGCGAAGCAGAGGCCGATAATCGCGATCAGGCCGCCTACCAGCGCCTCGATAGCGCGGAAACCGCGACTCTGGAGTACCAGCACCAGCAGCACATCAAGCGCGGTGAAGACCACGCCGACGACCAGCGGAAGGCCAAAGAGCAGGTTCAGGGCAATGGCCGAGCCGATCACCTCGGCGAGGTCGCAGGCGGCAATCGCCACCTCGGCCAGCACCCAGAGCGTCAGCGCGACGGGCCGGGGGAAGTAGTCGCGGCAAGCTTGGGCCAAGTCGCGCCCGGTGGCAATGCCCAGTTTGAGCGCCAGGTGCTGCAACAGCATCGCCATGAAGCTTGAGATCAGAATGACCGAGAGCAGCAGATAGCCGAACTGCGCCCCGCCCGCCAAGTCGGTCGCCCAGTTGCCGGGGTCCATATAGCCAACCGCGACCATCAGCCCTGGGCCAGCGAAGGCCAGCAGTTTGCGCCAGCGCTTGCCGCCCTGGGGCACCGGGATCGAGGCGTACACCTCGGGGAGCGAGACGCTCGCCCCGCCGCCTTGGAGTTGATTACGGGTTATCTGCATGGCGAAAACTACCTTTAGGCTTCACCTATTTCTAATTTAGTCATACCTAAAATAGCAGAGCGCACTGCGCCTGTCAAGGGAAATATGGAGGTGCTCGGGCTACGTCAAAGTCCCGCCGCGCAGCGCCGGGGGACTAAAGTCCCCGGCTCTTTTGGTGCGAAGCCTGCCTTCGCAGGCTCTTGTTCAGCCCGCGCAGGCGGGCTTCGCAACACCTAGCCGGGGGCTTCAGCCCCCCGGCAGGCGATGTTCCACCCGCCATATAGAGGTACTAGGGCGGTTGCAACAGTCGTGCCACGCCCCCCGCCCTTAGCCGGTGCTATCCAGCCCAATATCAAGCGCCCGCGCTGCGTGGGTCAGGGCACCGACGCTGATATAGTCCACGCCGCTCTCGGCCACGGCGCGGATGGTCGCCAACGTGATCCCGCCGCTGGCCTCGGTGCGCGCCCGCCCAGCGATGGCGGCCACGGCGGCGCGCAGTTGGTCGGGCGGCATATTGTCCAGCAGGATCAGCTCGGCGCCCGCCTCGGCGGCCTCGGCGGCCTGCGCGACGCTCTCGACCTCGACTTCGACACGCACCATGGGGCCGACGGCGGCGTGGGCGCGGCGGATCGCTTCGGCCAGCCCAACCCCGTGGGCGGCGAGAATCGCCAGGTGGTTATCTTTGAGCATTACGCCGTCGTACAGGCCGAAGCGGTGATTGGTCGCGCCGCCGATACGCACGGCGTACTTCTCGATGGCCCGCAGGCCCGGCGTGGTCTTGCGCGTGTCGAGGATGCGGGCCGGGGTGCCGGCCACCGCCGCGACATAGCGGGCGGCCAGCGTCGCCACCCCGCTCATACGCTGAAAGAAATTCAGGGCCACCCGCTCGCCAGTCAGCAGGCCACGGGCTGGGCCAGCGACGGTCGCGACGGTTGTGCCAGCGGCGACGTGGGCACCCTCGGCGACCAGCGGCGTGAGCGTCAGGGCTGGGTCAATGGCGGCGAAAGTTGCCCGCACCACCGCCAAGCCGCAGACCGTCCCCGCCTCGCGGAAGACAAAGGCCGCCTCGGCGCGGGCCTCGGCGGGGATGCAGCCCAGGGTGGTCAGGTCGCCTGCGCCGACATCCTCAGCCAGCGCACGGGCGACCACGTCGCGAATAACATCAGGGGCAAGGTCGAGCATAGGAGATTCCTTCATGTAACGGCGGGAGGGTTTTCAACGGAGGGCTTAGCCCTCCCTTGAACCCACCCATCTTAATCCGCCGCGTGGGCCATAGTCTGCGCGGGCGCAATGCTTGCGACGAGGAACGGGCGCTGGCCCCGCGTGTGGACGCTGTGGGCGTGCCAGTCAGGGCGCTGCTGCGGGAAATCGGCGCGGAAGTGACCGCCGCGACTCTCCTCGCGCAGCAGGGCGGCGGCCACAATCAGGCGTGCGGTCACGGTTGCATTCGCCGCCGTCAAGCCCTCGGCGTCCGTTGCGGCAGCCTGGAGCGGCAGGCGCTCCAGCGCCTCCAGCCCGGCCCGCAGCTCGGGGCCAGCGCGTAAGGGGCCAGCCGCCTTGACCATCGTCGCCGCCAGCGTGGCGCGCCACGTTGGACTAACACCGCTCGCCGTAGCCCGCTCGCTGCGCGCGAAGGTCACGGGGGCGGGCCAGTTATCGTTCGCCATTGGGCGTGCGTCGTGCTGGGCGGCAGCCTCGCCAGCGCGACGGCCAAAGACTAGGCACTCAAGCAGCGAG
>CAIWXH010000813.1 GCA_903916565.1 uncultured Oscillochloris sp.
CCGGTCGCCCTGGGCACCTCCGCCGCCGTCAAAGTCATGGCTGAGGGGATGGTCACGGCGCTGGCCGCCGCGCACCGGGGCGATGCGACTCACGACGGCAAAGAGCGCCTGCTCATCTTCAGCGACAGTCGGCAGGACGCCGCGCATCAGGCGCGTTTCATCACCTTTGCCAGCCGCTACGACCGGATGCGGCGGCGCGTCGTGCGGCTCCTTGGTGCGGGTGACGCGCTCCCGCTGCGGCAGATCGTCGAGAGCCTTGCCGCCGAGGCGCGGGCGCAGCACGACAGCCCGCTGACCGAAGCGCTCAGCCCCGACCAGTGGACATCCGATGAGCAACGTCGCCAGATTCAGGCGTATGAGGAAGCCCCGCTGCTCGATGAGCTTGCCCTGAATGCCGGCTATCGGGCAACCATCTTCAACCTCGGGCTCACCCGTGTGGTGTATGAAGGGCTGGAGCGCTACGTCCAGCAGCAGGGCGGTGCCATCGCGGGGCAGCTCGGGATCGACCATGCGAGCCTCCGGTATCTCAGCCGCTGCGTGCTGGACGAAGTGCGCGTGCGCGGCTGTCTCTCGCGTGAGTTGCTGCGCTACGACCCGCGCAACCTGCGTTTCCCCGGCTACCTGCGTGCGGCGGAGTGGGAGCGGCGGGTCAAGTCGCCGCAAGGGTATCCGCTGGATAGCCAGGCGCAGCCGATTCTGTACGCGGAGCGCAGCGACATCCCCAGCGGCATCAAGCTGCACAATGTCTGGCGCAAGCCAAAGGCGGGCGGACGCGGGCCAAGCCTGGAGCGGATCGCCACCCATCTGGTGCTCGCCCTTGGGGGGCAGGCGCTGACGAGCGCGCAGATGCAGGAGTTGCTCGCGTTTCTGACGCCGGTCTATCTTGCCCCGGTGGAACTCCACGGTGCGGCGAAGTCGGCGAAGCTGCTCCAAGTCAACGCGGACATCGTCTATCTCCAGATGGTGGCCGATAGCGAGCGGCTGCGCTGCCAGGTCTGCGCGCTGCCGATGCCAGGGGCGCAGGTCGGGCAGCCCTGCCCGCGCTGCCACGGGCGGCTCGTCGCATGGCCTGCGGCAGAGGTTGATGTGAACCGCACGGTGCGGCGCATTCGGGCGGCGGATGTCGTGCCCCTGGTCGCCGCCGAACACACCGCCCAGGTGCCGACGAGCGACCGGGCTACCAGCGAGGCCAACTTCAAGGCACGCCCCGAGGTGTCGTCGCTGAACCTGCTGGCCTGCTCGCCGACCCTGGAAATGGGCATTGACGTGGGTGGCCTCGACGCGGTTATTCTGCGGAACGTGCCGCCCCGCCCTGACAACTACGCCCAGCGCGGCGGGCGAGCCGGGCGGCGCACGCGGGTCGGCCTCGTGCTTGGCTATGCACGGAACACGCCCCACGACCAGTACTTCTACGACAAGCCCACCGAGATGATCGCGGGTGAAGTGCCTGCCCCCGCGCTCGCGCTGGGCAACCGCGACGTCATCCTGCGCCACCTCAGCGCCATCGCCTTCGGCGCCGCCGAGCCGGGGCTGGCGGGGAAGATGCTGGCCTACATCAACCCGCAGGGCGTGATTGACCAAGCCGCCGTTGATGCGCTGATCACGGGCGTGCGGGCGCAGATCGACCACGCCGTCGATCTGGCTGAAGCGGCGTGGGGTGCCGACATTCTGCCTGCGGCGGGGTTGAATTCCGCCGCGCTACGCGCCAGTCTGGAGCAACTTCCCGCCCGTACGCAGGATCTCTTCAACCGCATGGCCCGCCAGGTGGTCGAACTGCGCCAGGCCATCGAGCGCTTCAACGTGGACTTGCAGCGTGGCCGCGATGTCATCCGGGCCGCCGATCTGATCAACCGCCTGCTGGGCGCTGGCGGCGGCGACGGCGAGGCCGACGACCGCTCGTCGGGCTATCCGTTGCGCCGCTTCGCCGAGTTCGGCCTGCTGCCGGGGTATGAGTTTCCGAGCGAACCGGCGGCGCTGCGCCTGCACGGCGACCGCCACGAAGATGACCCGATCAGCGTCGCCCGGCGCTTTGGGCTGGCGCAGTTCCAGCCATCGGCCACGGTGTATGCCCGTGGGGTGCGCTGGAAAGTGGTGGGACTCGACACCGCCTCGCCCTGGAACCCACGCGGCGACGGGCCGAGTTGGCTCTATCGCCAGTGCCGCCGCTGTGATCTGCGCTACCACGCCGATGAGCCGGCCTGCCCGCGCTGCGGTGCCGCCGAGCCGGGGCTAACCCTGCCCGCCGCCGCGTACGCGGGCTTTCTCGCCGTGCGGGATGAAAGCCCGATTCTCGACGAGGAGGATCGCTACGCGATCAGCAATCGCGTCGTGGGCTACCCGCAGTGGGGCACCGGCGTGGTCGGACGTTGGTCTGCCGGGCCGGGCTGGGGGCTGCGCCTGAGCGCCGAGGAGGAGGTGCGCTGGGTGAATGAAGGCCCGCCGCCGGGGCCAGCCGAGCGGGCCGGGCGGGCCTATCTCACCGAGGACGCCGCTGGCTACCGGCTCTGCCCCCGCTGTGGCCGCATCCTCCAGCCGCCCGCGCCGACCGCGACGGCCAAAGGGGGCCGCCGCCAAGCGCGGCCCGCCGCCAGCGAGCGGGACGCCTTCGGCCACGGGCCGGGCTGCCCTGATGCGGGTCAGCCGCCCCGCCCCGTGGCCCTGGTGACGGCCACCCGCGCCGAGGTGCTGCGCCTGCTGGCGCCCGTGCCGGACGGCAGCGACGAGGCCGATCTTGCGCGTTGGGGTTTGAGCCTGGGCTACGCGCTGCGTCTGGGCATGCGCCATCGCTATATGCTCGACGGGCCAGAGATCGAGTTTCTACGGGAAGGGCCGTGGCCGGTGACGCAGGCGGGGCGCACCTTTCACCAGATGGCGCTCAGCTTCATCGACCCGAGCGTCGGCGGCAGCGGCTACCTCCAGCGGGTCGCCGAGGAGCTGCACCTCGTCGCCCGCCGCGCCATTGAACACCTCGACCACCCCAACTGCACGAGCGCCTGCTACCGCTGCCTGAAGTCCTACGAGAACCAGCGCTACCACGACCTCCTGAGTTGGCCGCGCATCATCGCCGACCTGCACGCCCTAGCCGAGGCCGCGCCCGAGGCTCGCCCGCTGGAGCATGGCGACATCGACGACCCCGGCCCGTGGCTGGAAGCCTACGCAGCGGGCGTCGGCTCTCCGCTGGAACTGCGCTTCCTGCGGCTCTTCGCGGCGCACGGCTTCCACCCGCAGCGCCAGGTGCCGGTGAGCCCCGACGGCGGCCCGGCGATCTCGGTGGCCGACTTCGCCGTACCCGAGCGGCGGCTGGCGATCTATGTGGACGGGGCGGCCTTTCACAGCGGGGCCAACCGCGCCCGCGACGCCCATCTGCGCGAGCGGCTGCGCCAGGGTGCGCCCCCGTGGACGGTGGTCGAGCTACGGGCAGCGGATCTCCGGCGGGGCCAGGCGCTGGTGGAGGAGATGACCATGCTGCGGCATACACCGTAGACAAGGTTCGGAGCAGCATTCCCGCTCGTGACGCTGCGCCATCCGTTGCGGCAGCGCGTGTTGGCCGCCGTCGCCGCAGGCGACACCGTTGCCATCACGGTTCCCGCGCTCACGGCGGGGGCGCGGCAGGCGCTCCCGCATACCCCCGGCGATCACGCCACCTCGATGCAGGAGCGGGCACCGGAAGCGCGAGCGCGACGCCTTGCTGACCTGGTCAACGCCGCCGATGGTCTCACCCCGGAGGCGGTAGATCTGCTCTGGGCGACGGCACCGCCGAGGATGCCGGTGGGGCGTCGGCATCTTGCCGACGATCAACGCACTCCCAATTCATCGTATCGCGCACGGTACCGTACCACTAACCGCCGCAGATCAGGAAATGAGTCATCCCATCATTCGCATCATTGGCCCTGAAGGAACAGATGAATACCACGCCGCATGCACCCTGCGCGACCTCATCATTGCCGGATGGCCCGGTGTGGATGACGACCTGCATGACGACATTCGGATCGTCGCCGGCGCAAAGTGCTACGGCCAAGCGACCACCGATATTGATCTGGTGGTCTTTGTGCTGCTGGCAACGCTCCGGCCCATTCCGCCGTTCACGTTGCACGCGGCCCCTGACCCCGACCCGATTTTTATTCGGTCGCTCTGCCTGACCATCGAGCTGAAAAGCCACCAGCCGGATCGGGTGATCTTTGACGACAATCAGGTCACCGTGTACTACCGAGGCCGTCCCCACTCAGCGACCGAGCAAGCCCACAAGCAACAGGCGGCGCTGCGGGATTTCTACGCGCACCACGACCTGAGTCCACCCTTCGTCACCGATCTGATCTGGCTGCCCCATGTGCCACCCGAGCGCCTGCCGGACGTCACCCACAATATCATCGGCGATCAGGCAAGCTGGGGCACCTTTCTGCGCTGCGTGGTCGCGGTACGGAAGCCGTGGGCAACCCGGGTGGCCGGCGTTCAAGAGATCGACGCCTTCGCACGCGCACATCCAACGCACGTCACGCAAATCATTGACCTGCTGAGTAAGCGCCCGGAAATGACGCTACTTGGTGGAAGGACAGGCGAGCGTATCAATCGAGTCCGCAGTGGATCGAATCAAATCTACAAGGAATCGAATCAAATCTACAAAGAGAAGATGGGTGAGCAGTTACTTATCTTTCGCGGCAGAGGCGGTACCGGCAAGACCGTACGCCTGCTCCAACTGGCCTATGACCTCTACACCGCGCAAGATGCGCGGGTACTCTTCCTGACCTACAACAAAGCATTGGTGGCGGATCTCCAGTGGCTCTTCGCCCTTATTGGCGCAGATGATGGGGCCATAGCACGCGCAATTGTCTTTAAGACCGCGCATGCGTTTCTGTATCGCATTGTCCAACACCTTGGCATCATGCAAGCCCCCGAGCAGTTCATTGCACACATTGACGAGCACAAACAGCGTGCGCTCCAGCACCTCCGCAACGTCCACGCCCAAGATCAACAGCCCTGCAAGGCGCTGATCGCCGCCGCCCCTGAACATTTTGACTGGGACTATATCATCATTGATGAGGCGCAGGACTGGCCCAAAGACGAACGTGATCTGCTCTTTCTGCTCTACGACTTCCGCCGCTTCATGCTGGCCGATGGCGTGAACCAGATGGTACGCAACGCGCAGCACACCAACTGGCGCGAGGTGATTGGGAAGGGGCCGTCACAGGTGGTGACCCTCCGTAAGTCGCTGCGGCTCAAGGCGGGACTGTGCCAGTTTGCCCACGCCGTCGCACGGCACCTGGATCTGCCGAACTGGCAGCTTGAGCCAGACAAAGAGATGTATGGCGGGCGGGTGATTATCCTCGAAGGCTTCTACATCACTGACCGCAGTTTCCACGATGAGCTGATGGAGCTGATGAAGCAAGCGCACAACCACCCGATTGATATGCTCTTCTGTGTCACCCCTTCCCTGGTTGACCGCCGACCCGGTCAGCCCGTCCACTCTCACGTTGCGGATCGCCTGCAAAAGTGGGGCTACCGCGTCTGGGACGGCACCGCCGAGCAGATGCGCGGAAGCTACCCGATCCAGCTCGATCAAATTCGGATCGTTCAGTACGACTCCTGTCGTGGGTTAGAGGCGTGGACGAGCGTCAACCTGCGATTCGACGAACTCTATGACTATAAGCGGCGGCAGTACACGCCTCCCGCCCAGACCACCGTTGAGTTCCGGGATGAAGCCCGCGAGGCGCAGCTGTTCGCCGCAAGCTGGCTGATGATCCCGCTCACCCGGGCCATCGACACCCTGGTGATTCAGATCCAATCCGCCGACCATCCGATTGCTCAGATGCTCAAAGCGGTGGCGCAGGCGTGTCCATCGGTCGTGGAGTGGCGGACGCTCACGCCACCAGAGCCGCTGCCCACCACCTAGTCGGCGATTGCGATCTTGCGAGGATGCGAGCCATAGGGCGGGAAGACATTGCATGCGTGGGCAATGGCGAGACCACAAGGAGACGCCCAGACCTTTGTGCGCCACCTGCGCCTGGAGAACGGGCGCGGATTGAGCGGTGACCGACACTCCCATTCGCCGCCCCTTGCCCCGCCTTCCCTCGCCTGCTATGCTGGCCGCAGATTGCTCCGCTCACCACCATTAAACGTAGCATCCGCCGCCTGCGCGACGGCAGCCGCACCGTTGAGTTGCGCGCCTTCGTGTGCGCCAGAGGCGCTCCTCGCCATGCGCCTCCTCCCCGATGCCTACGGTGCCGCACTGACGGCGATGGTGCGCCCTGTGTCGTTTGGGCATCGTACGGCGCAGCAGAATCGACAGTCTCGTTGGCATACGCTATCATTGCGTACACAACTCGATGAAGGTACGGTTTGTGTACGGGCACGCGATCCGCCCAAGGACACCTCGCCCTTCGCCCCCCCTATGCTGGTAAGGAGCGCGCATGTCGCAGACCCTTGCACAGATTGAGTCTGATATTGAGCAACTCTCGCTGGCCGACCAGATCGACCTGATGGAGCGGCTGATCCGACTTGTCCGGCAACGGGCGGTACTTCTCGTTGCCAGCGATGCGGATCTCGCCTTGATGGCCCATGATCCGCATATTCAGCGTGAGATCGCGGCGATTGAGGCCGAGTTTGCGCCGACTGAATGGGATGGTCTGGACTCCACTGCATGAGCATCCAACGCGGCGCTATCTACTTCGTGAATTTGAACCCGGTGCAGGGCCGCGAGCAGGCCGGCCAGCGCCCCGTCCTTGTGCTTTCTATCGACTCGATTAACCGCTTACCGCTCGTGGTGACGGTTGTTGTCGGTACCAAGGGCGACCATATACCGCGTGACTACCCGACCAATGTGCGGGTGAGCGCGACCGAGAGCGGTTTGCCGCTTGAGACGGTCTTTCTCTGCTTCCAAGTGCGTGCCCTTGACGCACAACGCTTTCCTGACAGCCCAGCCGGTCGGTTGAGCAGCGCGGCCCTTGCGCGGGTCGAGGCTGCGGTGCGCTACTGCCTGGGCCTTTAGCATCCTTCGCCTACGGGGCGCTGCTCAGCGGTCGCTGAGGTCGCCCCGCCATCGCCCGCATCCGGGCGATCTTCGTCGCCGTTGCCCCGTCA
>CAIWXH010000814.1 GCA_903916565.1 uncultured Oscillochloris sp.
CTTGAAGACGCGGCCCTTCTGTGGCTGCGCGAGCTTGGGTACGCGGTCTGCTTTGGCCCGGAGATCGCCCCCGGCGAGCCTGCCGCCGAGCGGGACGACTACGGCCAGGTGGTGCTGCTAGGCCGTCTGCGCGACGCGCTGGCGCGGCTGAACCCGCGTATCCCGCTCGAAGCCCGCGAAGAGGCGCTTCGCCAGCTCCTGCGGGCTGATTCACCCTCGGCGCTTGCCAATAATCGGGCGTTCCACCGTCGCTTGGTCGAGGGCGTTGCGGTGGAGTATCGTCGGCCCGACGGCAGCATTGGCGGTGAGCAGGTGCGCCTCGTGGACTTCGCCCACCTGGAGCAAAACGACTGGCTGGCCGTCAACCAATTCACCGTCACCGACGGTCAGTACAATCGTCGCCCTGACATCGTGCTGTTCCTCAACGGTCTCCCGCTGGTGGTCATCGAACTCAAGAATCCCGCCGATGAACAGGCCACCGTTTGGGCCGCCTGGAACCAGCTTCAGACCTACAAGGCCCAGATACCGGCCCTGTTTCGCTTCAACGCAGCGTTGGTCATCTCCGATGGGCTCACCGCACGGATCGGCACGCTCACCGCCGACAAAGAGCGCTTCATGCCCTGGCGCACCATCGACGGCGAAGACCTGGCCCCCGCGCACATGCTCGAACTCGAAGTGCTCACCCGTGGCGTCTTTGAGCGGCGGCGCCTGCTTGACCTCCTGCGCTCCTTCATCGTCTTTGAAGACGACGGCAGCGGCACGCTGATCAAGAAGCTGGCCGGCTACCACCAGTTCCACGCGGTCAACAAAGCGGTGGACGCAACCCTCGCCGCCGCCGGGCCTACGGGCGACCGGCGGGCGGGCGTGGTCTGGCACACCCAAGGCTCAGGCAAGAGCCTGACGATGGCCTTCTACGCCGGACGGATCATCCAGACGTTGGCACTGTCCAATCCCACGCTGGTGGTGATCACCGACCGCAACGACCTAGACGACCAGCTTTTCGGCACCTTCGCCCGCTGCCACGAACTGCTGCGCCAAACGCCTGTCCAGGCCGAGGATCGCGCCGACCTACGGGCGAAGCTCCAGGTCGCCGCTGGCGGTGTTGTCTTCACCACCATCCAGAAATTTCTGCCGGAGGCCAAAGGCGGGCGTTACGACCAGCTCTCGGCTCGTCGCAACATCGTGGTCATCGCCGACGAAGCCCACCGCAGCCAGTACGGCTTCGAGGCGAAGCTCGACCCGAAGACCGGCGAACTGGCCTATGGATTTGCCCAGCATGTGCGGGACGCCCTGCCCGGCGCGTCGTTCATCGGCTTCACCGGCACCCCGGTTGAGCTGACCGACCGCAACACCCGTGCGGTCTTTGGCGACTACATCAGCATCTACGACATCCAGCGCGCCGTGCAGGACGGGGCGACGGTGCCGATTTACTATGAAAGCCGACTCGCCAAACTCGCCCTTGATGAAAAAGAGAAGCCGCACCTCGACCGGGAATTTGAGGAAGTTACCGAGGGTGAGGAGCTGGCGAAGAAGGAGCAACTCAAAAGCAAGTGGGCCGCGCTGGAAGCCGTCGTGGGTGCCGAGCGGCGCATCGCGCTGCTTGCCGAGGATATAGTCGCCCATTTCGCACGGCGTCTGGAAGCGCTGGATGGCAAGGCCATGATTGTCTGTATGAGCCGCCGCATCTGCGTCGATCTCTACCGGGCCATCATCGCCCTGCGCCC
>CAIWXH010000815.1 GCA_903916565.1 uncultured Oscillochloris sp.
CGCTGGTGCAGCGCGGGGCCGCCAGCCGGTCGCGCAGCGAAGCCCAGCCACCAACGATCACCACCGTCGTGGCGGAGTCCGAAGCCGGTGATGCCCCGGACGAGATCGCGTCGGTTGCTGATGAATCTGACACGGCCCATGTGGCCATACGCTGAGCACCACCATGTACCTGTTTGCTATTTCCAGCGTGCCGATTGACCTGGTCGGCGACATCGACCGCTTCGAGGAGCAGCTCGGCGGCTTCTTCTACGGGCGAGAGTTCCCCATGCGCCTGATCGCCAGCTCGACCCGTTTCCCGATGCACGCGCCCATCGCGGCGGTACGCGCCCAGCACCACGACATCGAGCGCCTCTACCTGCGCACCCGCCGCCTGCGCGCCGCGATTGACGCCTGGAGCCCCGACGACCCGACGGATCTTCTGGTGGTCGCCCTCGCCGACCTCGACCCCGATCTGATCATCGACCTGATGGTGCAGATCGGGCCGTACGGCGTCGATCTGCCCGCCTGCCGGGACGGACGCGCCACCCTGGCGCAGTGGGAGACCTTCGTCGCCACCCTCGACCGGCTCTTCTGGCGGGTGCCTTGGGCGCGCGAGGCCGTGCGTATGTACGAGACCATGGAGCAGCGCGTCCTGCGCGCCGTGCAGTACACCCTGCTCACCTGGGAACCCGCCGATGTCGCCGAGGCCGCCATCCGCATCCCGCTCGCCGCCGTCACCCGCCGCCCGGTGACCCGCATCGACGCCCTCACCCCAGTGATCAGCGGCCCCTACCGCGAGCACCTCACCTACCTGGAGCCCGACGACCCCGGCCAGCCCGTCCTGGCCGTGCTGACCAGCTACGATTTCACCGGCGAGTGGAACGCGACCCTCTTCCACGAGCTGATCAGCCTGAACATGGACATCACCATCGCCGTCGATGTGACCACCCTGAACCGCACCAAGTCCCAGCGGGTGGCCGAGATGGCCTACAACGCCGCCAAGCTGGTGGCCCGCGACGCCAACCTGGTCGATATTCGCGGCGAGCAGGTCGTCCACGACGCCCGCGACGTGCTGGCCCAGCTCAAGGGCCAGACCCTGCACGCCATCCAGGTGGCCATCCTGGTGCGCGGGCGCGACAAGCGCGAGCTGGACGCCAATGTGATCTGTGATCACCGTGCGCGACCTCTTCGGCCCGCGCCTCAAGCTGATGCGCCCCGCCGGCGCGCAGGGCGTGGCGCTGAAGATCTTCTCGACCCTGCCGCGCACCCAGCTAGAGGCGCCCTGGAAGCCGCGCACCCAGCTCTCCAAGGTGGTCGGCTGCGCCGCCGGCATGGTCGGCTTCCACCGCCCCAACGCGACCCAGGGCATCTTCGTTGGCATCGACCGCAACGGGCGCTTCCCGATCTTCATCAACCTCTTCGCGCGTAACCAGGCCGCACACATGATCATTGCCGGCGCATCCGGCTATGGCAAGACGGTGCTGCTGAACCTGCTGGCCGAGCGGGCGGCCAGCATCGGCGGCATGCAGGTGATCGGCATCGACGCCTTCGCCAACGGGCTGCGGGTCGAACGGGCCATCCAGGACTGCACCTGCTACAAGGTCGGGCTGGAACACACGGTCAACATCCTCGACGTGATCTTCGGCTGGGAGACCGAGGGCGGCTGGGAGAACAACCAGATCCTGCACGTGGTCGCGCAGGTCGTGATGCTGCTCGGCGAACCCGGCGAGAGCGCCGATGGCAAGAAGCGCTTCATCCCGATGAAGCTGGAGAGCGGCGAGCGCGGCGTGCTGGCCCTGGCGGTCAAGCGGCTCTACCAGCAGTACGGCGTCACCCCCGACACACCAGTCGCGGCGATGCCCACGCTGACTGGCCTGATCCACGTGCTGGAGGCGATGGGCGACCCGGTGGCGGACACCTTCGCCCGCCGGCTGCGCTACCTGATCTACGGCAGCAGCACCGAGCAGGGCGAGAAGACGCCCGACGGCGTGGCCTTCGACGGCTGCACGACCATCGACTGGCGCTTTGAGGACACGATCGTCTACTACGACTTCAAGACCGTGCCCGAGATCCTGCTGCCCTTCTTCTACCTCCAGGCGCTGGCGGCAGTCTGGCGCTACGTGCGCACGCGTCGGGTCACCCGCGACATCTTCCTGATGATCGACGAGTTCGGCTACGCCAGCCAGGTCGAGGCGGTGGCCAACGCGGCCTGGGTGATCGCCAAGACCGCGCGCAAGTACCGGCTGGGCATGGTGCTGGTCGATCAGACCATGCGCCCGTTTCTGGACACGCCCACCGGGCGGCAGCTGCATGCCAACGCGGCGGCGCACTTCTTCTTCCATATGCAGGACGTGGAGGCCCAGGATGTGGCCCGCGCGATGAGCGTGATCACCCCCCGCGCGCTGCAATTCGTGATCGACGCCGAGCCCGGCCAGTGCCTCGGCGTCATCCGCAAGGACGCCTACGAGATCAACGTCGAGTGCCACCCGCTGGAGGCCAGCGCCTTCCTCAACTCGTAAGGAGGTTCCCCATGCGCCCATCAGGTTCGCGTGTCAACCAGCTGCTGCAGCAGCTGTACGAGCGTGGCCGCACGATCGCCAAGCTGGCGCTGCTGGCGCTCATCCTCTTCGCGCCGAGCTGCGGCACACCATCGCAGGCAACGGCGGATACCGTCCACCAGGCATGGATCGCGGCGATACGTGCGGGGGACGCCGCGGCAGCGCAGCGATTGGCCGACCCGACGCTGCCCGACCCGGCGACATTCGCGCAGGACGCGGTTCACCGCATGCAGGACTATCTGACCAACCCGACCAGCCCGACCGGTGCCCTCCAGGATGTGACCGTCGAGGCCGTGGTGGACGGCGTGGGCCGCAGCGTCTGGCAGTTCGCCCACAAGCGCTGGTGCTACCGGGCCACCCTCATCAGCTCCAACGACCACTGGTACGTCAGCCGCTGGGGGCAGACCAGCGTGGCCTGCCCGTAGGCAACGTGAAGACAAGGAGGATGCAATGCCACCGCTACTTTGGCGCATCGAAGGGGCGAGCGCGACGCCTGACCGTGATGGCTGGCAGCAGGGTATCGCCCTGCACCTGCAGTTCCAGCCGCTGACGATCATCCGGATCCGGCGCGACGGCATGATCCGTCGGTACCTGGCCCTGGAGGGCTGCCCACACTGCCGACCGGACGGCTGCGACCACAGCTGCCCGCGCGCGCTGTTTGCCCAGCTTGTGCGCACAACCCTACCCGGCATCATGCTTGCCCCGGTGACTCGGATCGTGCCGCACACCAGCGAGATCCGCCGGCTCGCCGCGCGGCCGACCCACCACGCCCAGCCGCTCGATACGGCTATGCTTGCCCCGTGGGAGGCGGGCCGGCTGATCACCACCTGGTCGCGGCTGCGCGCCGCGCCCCAGCCAATCACCGTGGGCGTCCTGCTCGCGGTGAGCGCCGACGGGCCAGATCCTGCCCGCGTGCTTCAAGCGGTGGGCTGGCGCCGGGGTGCCCTGGCCACCGCCCTGAACCGGGTCGCCTTTCAGGCGGAGGTGCCGCCGCCAGTGCGCATAGGCGGACGCGCGGGCGAGGCCCTCGTTGCCGCCCTCGGCGACCCGCAGCTTCTGATAGGGCCTGCGATAGCTGAGCCGCTGGCGTTGCCGGAAGCAAGCGACGCGGGCGCGCAGATCAGCGCGGGTGCGGTGGTCGCCACATCCTTGGGGGAGGCGTGATGGCCAGGCCCTTTGTGCTCACCCAGCGCGACGTGGACATCCTTCAGTCGCTCTCCCAGGTGCGCTACCTCACCATCCAGCACCTGCAGTGGCTGCACTGGACGACCCGCTGGCGTGAGCACGAGCGGGTCGCCCGCGAGGCGGGTGCGACCAACCGCTGCCCGAAGCAGGCCTACGAGCGCGTGGCCGGGCTCGCGGAGCGCGGGCTGGTTGTCCGTATCCAGCGCACCGCGGATCGCGCCGTCACGGTCTACCGGCGCTTGGCGCACTGCCTGAGCCTCACCGCCGCCGGCGCCGAGCTGCTGGCCGGCGAGCGCGGCATCGCCCTGGAGGAGATCTGGTACCACGAGCGCTCCACGCGCGCGGCGCTGACCCTGGAGCACAGCCTGGGCATTGGCGCCTTCTACGCTGCGCTGTGCTCCGAGCTCGTGTTCCGCGGCCGCAGCCTGGAGGGCTGGGCGGCCGACCACCTGCTCAGCGCCGACTACGACTCGGTCGTCGTTGCTGGGGTCGGCCACACCCTACCGATCATCCCCGACGCGACCTTCACGCTCGACGGCCAGCGCTACTTCGTCGAGATCGACCGCGGCACCACCCGCCTTGAGCAGTGGCGCAAGAAGGCGCTGGCCTACGACGCCTACGGGCGTGACCCACGCCTGCCTGAGCGCTACGGCGTCTCCCGTGCAATCGTGCTCGTGGTGATGCCGCCGGGGCCGCGCATGCATGTGATCGCCCGCACGGTGGCCGGCGTCCACCAGGGGCTCGCCCCGAGCTACCGCTTCCTGGCCGAGGATCGCGTCCACCCATTCAGCATCCGCCGGCGCTGGCAGCGCATGGAGCGCGTGACATTCGCGCCGGGCCGCCGCCCCGGCGACAGCCCGCTGCCCAGCGTCGCCTTGGCCGACGCGGTGCTCTGGGCGCCTTCCCCGGAGGAGCAATCGTCATGAGCAACCCCGCGCC
>CAIWXH010000816.1 GCA_903916565.1 uncultured Oscillochloris sp.
CCAGATCGGCTCAATGACTTGACACAGCGCGTGGTGGACAATGCGATCCTCGAAGGGCGCAGCAGAGATAACGCGGCGCTTCCACTCGCGCACGACGAAGGTGCGATAGGCACCAGGCTGGTACGTGCCAGCCTCCAGGCGCTCCTGGAGCCGTAGGATGTGCCGGTCGGCGTCGAGTTCGTAGGCGGCGACGGCGGGCCGGGTGCGCTTCCCGCGCCGCGCTGCGAGATAGGAGAGCCACAGGTTCTCGAAGCTGACGAGCTGCGGCCAGAGGGTGCGGTAGGTCGTTGGCAAGCTTAACCCCTTCAAAAAAATCCGCGATCCGCGCCGTAGGCGCTCTCGGGTCAAACTCTCACCGTACCTAGACACAAAACACCTTACACATTCGCAGGAGATCAGGATGCAGAAAGCAGGAAACAGAAGGCAGAAATCAGCACATTAGCGCGAGCGAGGGGCCAAACACACCCGAACACCGAGGTAGTTGCCGAGGCCGCCGACAGGATGGGCGCGGTACCGCGCCCCGCAGCGAACATCTGTACTATTATTCCAGTAACTACCACCCCGTAACGGTACATCCCACACATCAGTTGTAAAGTCTTCCTTGAGCCAGTGGGCGCGTTTGGGGTACCCCTGTTCACTGCTGGTCGTCCACTCCCAGACCGTCCCGACCACATCGAGCGCACCGCAGGCCGCTGCGCCCGCCGGACACGTCGCCACATCAGGTGACGCCTCCTCCCACGTGCGGCCAAAGACGGCTTCACGGGCGGTTGGCGCCGCCTCGCCCCACGGGTACGTGCGTCGGCGCCATGCCGCATCGTAGGCGGCGGCAGCCTCCCACTCCGCCTCGGTCGGCAGACGCACGGTATAGCCGCTCGGCAATGGTAGCCCCGCGTCAAGCCAGCGACAGAACGCCGCCGCCTCATACCACGTCACCCCGGTTACGGCCTGCCGCTCGCGCTGGTTGAACGGAGCCTCGCGCCAGCGCCAGGGCTGCGAGCGCTTGGCTTCACGCCGCCAATTCCAGCCGTTCGTCGTCCACCAGCGCGACTCACGGTAGCCACCGGCCTCGATAAAAGCGGCGTACTGCGCGACCGTGACTGGCGCGCGGGCGATCCAGAAGACGTCTAGGTTCAGGTCAGCGTGGGCCTGATCGCGTTCCCAACCGCCAATGCGATAGGCGCCTGGGCGCACGTAGCACCAGTAGCCCGCTGGCGCGCCAAAGCGCTCGTTGCGGCGCTCCACCTCCGCCTGCCACTCGGCGCGCACGACCGGGATGCGCCAGCGTGTATCGGCACGGGCTGAGGCTTCAGCCGCCTTGGTTGCGGGTGCGGCATCGACGGTGGGCGTGCGCGTCTCGTCTGGGCTAAGGCGTTGGAGCACCGCGAGCACGGCCAGGAAGCTGCCGGTCGCCCATGCTTCGTCGGTGAACACGCCAGCGGCAAAGAGCTGAAGTGCGGCAGGCACCTGACCTGACTGCCCTTCCAGCGACGGCGCATACTGGCTCCA
>CAIWXH010000817.1 GCA_903916565.1 uncultured Oscillochloris sp.
CCCAGTCGTCGCGCTCGACAATGACCCCATCGCCGTGCGTGTCGCCGCCGAGAATGTCGCCCGCAACGGGGTCGCCGCCACGGTACGCACCGCCGAGGGTAGCCTGGGCGCTGGCAACACAATGGGCCACTGGCTCACCGGCGACTTCGGTGCTGCGGCACCGCACGAGCGCCCGCTCGCCGCGCCCGTGCCGCAGTTCGACCTGATCGCCGCCAACCTGATCGCCCGCGTCCTGGTCATTCTGGCCGCCGACATGGCCGCCGCCCTTGAGCCAGGCGGCGTGATCGTCAGCTCTGGCATCATTGACACCCGCGAGGCCGAGGTGGTTGAGGCGTTCGCTGCTGTCGGTCTGCGCCAGCTTGAGCGCCACATCGAGGGCGAGTGGATCGCGTTGGTGCACACCCGCTGAGGCAGTCGCAGTTCTGCCGAAAGACCAGTGAGCAGTGAGCAGTGACCAGTGAGTAGTGAGCAGTGAGCAGTGACCAGTGAGTAGTGAGCAGTGACCAGTGACCAGTGAGTAGTGACCAGTGACCAGTGACCAGTGACCAGACACTGCCTACTGCTCACTGCCTACTGCCTACTGCCCACTGCTCACTCTAACAAAGTAGCTCGCCTCGTTGTCGCTGTAGCGCTGTGCCCATTGATTGGGGTGCGCCTTCACCCACGTCAACAGGTCGGCCTGATCCTTGTTGCTGAGCAGCAGCCCGTTGATGGCGTACCGCTCAAGCAGTGGCTCGACCTCGCGCCCTGAAGAGAGTTGGGCATAGTCGAGCCACTGCCCAAACGGGTACAGCTCAATGCGCGGGTCGGCCCAGACCTTCTGCTCCGGTGCGGCCCAGATCAAATAGCTGCCGTAGCCCATCGCGTGAAAGAGCCGCGAGGGTCGCTGTTGGTCAGCCTTCAGCGCCTCGACCGCCGCCACCGGCGTCGTCGGGTCAAGAAGCGCCCCTACGCTCGGCGGCAGGCCAAGCGCTGGCTTCACCCACGGCAGGGCCAGCACCAGCATCAGCCCAATCATGCCAGCCACCGCCGCGTTGAGGACCGGCAGCCCCTGGTAGGCCGGTGGCGTCACGGCATCCTCGCGCCGCCACGCCGCCAGTTGGCGCACCAGCAGCGGCGTCGCCACGGCCACAAACCAGATATTGTTGCGCGTCGCGCCCAGGGCCAGCCAGAGGAAAACCCCGGTCAGGAGCATGTCCACGGGGTCGGGCCGCCGCCGGGCGTAGCTCAGGATGACGATTCCCACCAGGATGAACAGAAAGAAGATCGTCCCATTCGTGTCGCGAATGCTCGGCGGCGACCACTCGGTCACCAACCGCGTCACCTGCGAACTGCTCAGCAGATTACGCACATAGCCCAGCACCTCCAGCCCACGCGGGTTCACCAACCAAGTCAAGCCAGTCAGCGCCCCTGCGATGAGCAGGTGCCACAGGGGCGGGCGCGGCACAGCGGGCCGTTGATTCGCCTTCGCTTCGGCTAGACGCCACACGATCTCGCCCACAAAGGTGATCGCGATTAAGCCACCGCCTAGCACAAACGACCCGTGGAGATTCACCCAGAGGAGGCCGAAGGCGGGCAGCAGCAGCAGCGGCGGCCAGAACGCCCGCGCCTGTGGCAGCGACGTGGCCCGCGCCCCCCGTGGGTCACGCCACGCCGTCAGCAGATAGAGCGACGCAATGAACAGTGGCAGCGTGTAGGTCTGGGGCCGCACCAGCCAGTTATCGAACGAGGCGGGCAGCGTGCAGAGGAGCAGAAAGCCCACGCTGAGGCGCAAACTGCCGCCTTGCCTAAGGCTGAGGCGCAGCAGCATACCGTAGGCGAACGCAATCATCAGCGCTTGCACCAGCACAATTAGCGGGATGCCGCCAAGCTGATGCAGGCCATACATGCCCACCTGGGCCAGCCAGCTTTGGTTGTAGAATGGCTCGCCCGCCCGCGTGTACGAGAAGCTATCGACCGTTGGAATCTGTCCCGTCTGAACAATGATCCGCCCGGTCGCCATGTGCCACCAGAAATCATGGGGCATGATCGTGGTCAGCAGCGGGCG
>CAIWXH010000818.1 GCA_903916565.1 uncultured Oscillochloris sp.
ATCTACCACCCTCGTGTCTGGTGCAACTATCGCGATCTCGGGACAAGATGGGCGGGTCGCAGAGGAGAAGCTACGCCGCATCTACAACGCCAACTTCACCCACCTAATCGAAACGCCGGCCCTTGCGACCGGCGTGTAACGAAGGAACCGACTGGTGGAGATGGGGGGAGTCGAACCCCCGTCCAGAAAGCTAACCCGCAGATATGCTACAAGCGTATCTCATCGTTTTGAGCTCGCCCGCGGCCACACAATGAGCAAGGCAGCCTTTGGGCCAACCCGCTTATCTTTTCCCCAGGCCAGCAGGTGGTCACCCAGGGAGCACTTGACTTACTGACGCCGGGCCACTGACCATCGAGTGAATCAGTGGGGGCGCGCTACCTTAATTAGGCAGCGAGGGCGTAGGCCGGAGCCGCAGCCCTGAAGTTGGTTTTGCCAGTTGTTGGCATTTGCCCCTTTTACGTGACTGGGCAACACGGCTTGCAATCTACGACCTTCACTCCCTGTCGAAACCAAGCATCCCCACGACATGCACCATTATACCGCACCCTCTGACTCCGTCAATGGGCGCTCTGTTGGGGGCGCCGGCATGAGTTGTCATGCGGCAGCGGCAGTCGCCGCAGGCAGCGCCGCCCGCCGCCGATACCCCCATTTTGTACGAAGGCCGCCTGCGCGGCCTGGATGCGCCTGCGAAGGCAGGCTTCGTAGATCAAGAGCCGGGGGCTTCAGCCCCCCCGGATTCAATAACCCGGATAGGATTGCTTATGCTATAATTGGCACCCGAGACGAGGTGTTGGCTCTGGTTAGCGCTGACTGATCTTCCGCAGGAGTGTTACGTTGCTGACGCGAGGAGCGCAGACCAGCGCAGGCCCATGCAGACCGCTTTGGCCCTGGCTGCACGAGGTGGCGCTTCAGCTCGTTGTGACCTTAGCGGTGATCGTTGCGACCCTGCTCGGCTACAACCTCAGGCTGACGCAGCAGGTTGCCGCAGACCAGCAACTGCCCTCGGATGAACTGCGTCGGGCACTGATTGGGTTCCAGAGCCTTGAGCAGAGCGAGGGCTACGCCTTTCTCTGGACCGAAGGTCACGCGCAAATTTGCCTAAGCCAGTTTGGGCGGGCGTCGCGTAGCATCGTCAGGCTGGTGCTGCTCGGCAAAGGTGCCTACGCGCTAGGGCACACGGAGGCCCGCCTGCTGGTCAATGAGCAGCCGCTGGCGACGTTGCCCATCGTGCCCGCGACCCGTCGCTACGACCTGCTGCTGGGCGACCAACTTGCTCGCCAGGATGACCACTGCTTTCAGATCACTAGTAGCGCCACGACTCTGGCGTCACACACGCGCCCGCTAGGCGTCCCCTTCGCCAGCTTCAAGCTGCTGCCGGTTGGCACCGCGCTGACCATGCCAGCACAGCACCAGATGCTGCTCAACGTGCTGCTGGCCCTAGTCAGTTGCTGGATGCTGCGTGCGTTGAGCGTCCCCCGCTGGCCTACTGGCGGGCTAATTATTGGCGTGGCCGCCCTGCTGATTGGGCTGGTTGGCGTCGGGCGACAGTCCGTTGGCGTTGGGGTCGATCGGCTGATGCCGCCGCTGATTGGCAGCCTTGCGGTGGCCGCCGTCGGGGCGTTTGCGGTGCGCTGCGCTGGGTGGCTAGGACTCGTTGACGGAAATTCGCGACAGGTTTTGTACCACGAAGCGCCCGAAGGTCACGAAGGCCGCACCATTTCCGATGAAGCTCCGTGCCCGCCAAGAACCGCCGCGCACCCCGACCGTGTTTTTCAGCGCGCTGGACTAGCCGGATCAGACGACCGCTGGTACCGCCGTCTGCTCGTACGTGATCTGCTCGGCATTGCCTTCTGGGTGCTGCTGCTCTGGGGCGGCACCAGGGGGCTGCAATTTTCCAGCGGACATACGGGCAGCGTCTGGCCCCTGAAGGCGCGGCTCAACCCGGTTAGTGCCGCGCTCGTGGTGCTGCCCATCAGCCTGTTCACGATCTGGTTAGCGCTTGTGCTGCGGCATCTGTGGGTTGCCGCATATAGCGCTGGGGATGTGAGCCGACTTCGTGCCGTGATGCTGCCCCTCGCCCTCGTGCTGGTCGGCGCCATCATCCTGCCGGTGGCGCTGAAGGGCACGCTGCGCGGGTGGGATAGTCTCTACGGTACGTTCCGCAATAATCCCTACGACTACCAGGATGATGTGCCGCGAGTCAGTGACCCGCTGACGCTGCTGCGCGAGTATGTGGCACTCGCACCTTCCCTGAGCCAGCATAACAGCACGCACCCGCCCGGTAGCCTGCTGCTGTTGTGGAGCCTGGTGCAGGTCTTTGGGCCGGGGGCGGTAGCGACCAGTTGGGCCGCGATTATGCTCAGCAGCCTGGGGGTACTCGCCGCCTTCTGGCTGGGCTGGCGCCTCGCAGGCCCGGTCATCGCGCTGCTGGCGGGCGCACTCTTCCTCATAATGCCCGGCCACCAGATCTACAGTGTCACCTCGATGGACGCGGTCTTCACCGCGCTGCTCGCCCTGGGCGCGGTCAGTTTCTTGCTCGCCCTTGAGCCAAGCGGACGCCCGTGGCTGGCGCTGCTCAGTGGGGCATTGATCGCCTTAGCCCTTGCTTTTACCTACACCGCGACCCAACTCGGCTTCTTTGGCGTGGCGGTCTTTGGGCTGGCCGTGGCGCGGAGCTATCAGCAGCATGGCGGCGGTGGGCGGGGCCTCGCCCGCGCAACCGGCCACCCGCTGCGTCAGGCACTGCTCAGCGCTGGCACCATCGTGCTGATCTACGCGCTGCTGTGGCTTGTCACTGGGTTTGATGTTGTCGCCAGTATTCGCGTAGCCTCGGCGAACAGCAGCGCCGCGATGTACGGCATCGACACCTCTCGGCTGGCCTTGCCGTTCCTACCGCCCTCGCTCACCTCCTACGTTGACTATCTTAGCGCCAACATTGCCCCATACGCCTGGTACCTCACCCCTTGGGGCCTAATGGCCCTCTCGTCCGTGTTGCTGGCACGGCTCCAGCCTGGACGGCGGCTTGGGATGCTTGATAGTCTGATCTTCGGGCTGGCTGGGGTCGTGCTGGCGATGTGGCTGAGCGGCCTGTTCATCCGTGAGGTCGAGCGGATCTGGGCCTTCACCTACCCGCTCGCCGCCGTGGTGATCGCCGTTCACCTTTGGCAAGGGCCGACCGCGCGCAGCCGTCTTTGGCGCACGGGCCTCTTCATGGCGCTCTTTATCACCCAATCTGTCCTGATGCGCGTCTTGCTTTACACCTACTGGTGAGGCACGTAGCCTTGCGTCCCCGTCCCCTGCATTGACACCGTGTATCCCTGGTGTTACGATAAGCACGCATTGTTGCGTAAACCGCTCCACAATCGAGGCTACCTATGCGGATCTCTAGCAAAGGCGACTATGGGCTCCGGGCGCTCTTCGATCTAGCGCAACACCTCGGCGAGGGGCCGGTGCAGAGTGAGGAGATCGCGACGCGCCAGGGCATTCCGGTCAATTACCTGAACCAATTGCTGATCATTATGCGGCGCGCTGGCCTGATCGAGAGCCTGCGTGGCCCGCAGGGCGGCCATCTGCTCGCCCGCCCCCCCAAGGCGATCTCGCTGCTCGAAATCTTCACCGCGCTCGAAGGCCCCCTGCTGCCTGATGAACCTGTTCGTGAGGATCTGGTTGCTACGGTGCCCGAGGATCACGATCTGGTTATCGAGGTCTGGAGTATCCTGCGCGGGCGCATCGAGCACATTCTCGCTGAGCGTACGCTCGATGATCTCTGCCAGCGCAAGCGCGAACGGGCTGGGAATGTGATGTACTACATCTGAGGTGGGTGCGCCCCAGCGTGATGGAGGGCTTGTACAGACGCGGGCGGGCGAGCATAAACTCGCCCGCCCGCGTATGCTACACTGCGGCAACGGCGTGCCGACGCGGTGCGCTTCCACATCCAGAGCCTGCCTATGCGCTACAGCTTTGTCTATCCGGGGGCACTGCATATCCACACGACCTACTCGGACGGCAGTGGCACCTTCCCACAGGTGATTGCGGCGGCCCGTGCGGCGGGGCTGCGCTGGATCATCATCACCGACCACGACAGCCTCGCGGGGCGTCCCTACGCCGGGTGGCACGACGGGCTGCTGGTGATCGTCGATCACGAGATCAGCCCCGAGCGCAATCACTTTCTGGCCCTGGGCCTCGCCAAGGTCGTTGACAACGGGCAGCCCACGCAGCAGTTCATCAACGAGGTCTACGCCAACGGCGGCTTCGGGATTATCGCCCACCCAGATGAGCGGGTTGCCAACAGCTTCAAGGGCTGCTATCGCTGGGACGACTGGGCGGTGCATGGCCCGCAGCCACGGGCTAGCCACTCGGTCGGCATCGAGTTGTGGAACTTGATGAGCGACTGGGGCGAGCATTTGACCTCCGCCAATTGCTACGTACACTTCTTCGTGCCCACGCTCGGGCTGAGCGGGCCAACGCCCGCCACCATGGCCTGGTGGGATCGGCTCAATATGCGTGGCCAGCGCACCTTCGGGGTCGGCGGGGTGGACGCGCACGCCTTCAAGCAGCGGGTGCCCTGGGGCGAGGTCGAGGTCTTCCCCTATCGCTGGCTGTTCGGCACGCTCACCAATTACGTGCTGCTGGCGGAGCCGCTGCATACCGATGCGACGACCGCAACGCAGCAGGTTTATACGGCGCTCGCCGAGGGACGCAGCTATGTGGTGAACCGGCTGGAGGGTGCGGCACCGGCGCTTAGCTTTACGGCCAGCCGGGGCGACGAATGCTACACGCTGGGTGACTCGGTCGCGAGCGCGCCGGGGCCGCTGCTGATCGAGGCCGACGTGGGCGCCAACGCATACGTGCGCCTGATTGCCGACGGCAAGGTGCTGACGAGCGGGGTGCGCCACCTGCGTCAGAGCGTGGTCGCGGGCACGGTCTATCGTCTTGAAGCATATATCGGCGGCAAGCTCTGGTTGTTCACCAACCCGATCTATGTGACTGGGTGAGGCAAGCGGGTTCAATGTGTTCTTGCTCCTCACGGTAGTTTTGTGATAGATTTAGGAGGAGCGTATCAGAAGGGGAGGCCGGTTCGCTCATTGTATAACTATCGCATTCTCATTCGTTTATGTGATGATTTGAATTTTAGACTAGCAGAAGAGTTTTTTTGGTACAACCCTGCAAAACTTCCCTCGCCGATTGAATGGGTGAATAAGCGAAAATTGAGAGCAAAGGATTCCGTGAATACCGTCTGGTGGCTGGCAAAGGAAGACTTTCCGAAGGCAGATATATCACGTGTCCTTGTCCCCTATTCTGAGCGTATGAAAAAATTACAGCAAAATCCTGATGCGTACTATACACCAAAATTACATCCATCGGGGCATGATATTGGAAAGGGCTTTGCTATTGACAATGGTGGAGCAATTCCGTCTAACTTATTGCAAATATCGAACACGGAAAGTAACTCACATTACATTCAGTTATGCAAAGCGGTTGGTATTTCTGTGCATCCGGC